>NZ_JBHXTQ010000066.1:0-49624 GCF_042677305.1 Kitasatospora sp. NPDC127121
GGGGCGGCGGCGAAGTGCTACGCGTCGGATGCGGCGATGGAGATCACGACGGATGCGGTGCAGTTGCTGGGCGGGTACGGGTACACGCGGGACTACCCGGTGGAGCGGATGATGCGGGACGCGAAGATCACCCAGATCTACGAGGGGACCAACCAGGTCCAGCGCATCGTCATGGCCCGCAACCTGCCGTAGCCGGACGGCGCCTCGGCCCCGACCGCGCCTCGGCCCCGACCGCGCCTCGGCCCCGACCGCGCTTCGGCCTCGAAAAGCGGGCGACGGCGGGCGGCCCCGCTTCGTAGGCTGCCCGCCATGTCCTCCGCACTGAGCCTGGCCCGGATCACCCCCGACACCATCGACGCCGCCCTCGCCCTGAAGGTGCGCCCCGACCAGGAGGCCCTGGTCGCGCCGGTGGCGACGTCGCTGGCCGAGGCGTACGCCCACGGGGACACCGCCTGGCCCCGGCTGATCATGGACGGGGAACGGCCGGTCGGCTTCGTGATGGCGTTCTTCGACATCAGGTTCAACCCCGAGCAGCCGGACGACCGCCCCCGCTCCGGCCTCTGGCGCCTGCTCGTCGACGCCGAGCAGCAGCGCGGCGGCTACGGCCGCTTCGCCGTCGAGCAGGTCTGTGCCGAGATCCGCCGCCGGGGCGGCACCCGCGCCACCGTCACGTACGTCCCCGGCCCGGAGGGCCCCGCCGCCTTCTACACCGGCCTGGGCTTCCGCCCGACCGGCGAGACGAGCGGCGACCAGGCGGTGGCGGAGCGGGAGTTGGAGCCGGCCACGTCCTAGAGTCGGCGGTGACGAGTAGGGTGCCGGACCATGACCGAGCCGGACTTCCTCACCACGACCAGGGCGTTCTACGACGCCATCGCCGTCGACTACGCCGACCGTTTTCGCGACGAACTGGCCGGTGAACCGCTGTCCCGGGCGATGCTCGCGGCCTTCGCCGAGCTGGTCCGCGCCGAGTCGGTCCGTACCGGGCGCGCCGACGGCGCGGTGGCCGAACTGGGCTGCGGCCCCGGCCGGGTGACGCACCACCTGCACGGCCTCGGCCTCGACGTCCGCGGCATCGACCTGTCGCCGCGGATGGTCGAGCTGGCCCGCGCGACGTACCCCGGGCTGGACTTCGCCGAGGGTTCGCTGTTCGACCTCCCGCTGCGGGACGGCGAGTTGACCGGCGCGGTCGCCTGGTACTCGATCATCCACACCCCGGCGGAGCGCCTGCCGGAGGTGTTCGCCGAGTTCGCGCGGGTGCTCGCCCCGGGCGGCCACCTGCTGCTCGCCTTCCAGGTCGGCGACGAGCCGCTGCGGATCGACCAGCCCTTCGGCCACCCGGTGACGCTGGACTTCCGTCGCCAGCAGCCGGACTGGATCGCGGAGTTGATCCGTGCGGCCGGCCTGCGGCTCACCTCCCGCACGCTCCGCGAGCCGGAGGAGGGCGTGCAGCCGACCCCGCAGGCCTACCTGCTGGCCCGCAAGCCCGCCTGAGTAGCCTGAGCCGCGTGGGGCGGTGGTGACAGCGGCATGACAGTGGTGCCGGTGGGGTGTGAGAGGTCTGACAGCGGGTGCCCCGAGCCTTGGTGACTGCGCGTCAGTCCACCGAAACGGGAGGCCTTGCCCCATGCTCCGACCCCGCCTCACCTCCGCCTTCAGAACCGGTGCCGCCGCGGCCGCCGGGCTGCTGCTGGCCGGTCTCGCCCCGGCCGCCTCGGCGGCGGCGGCCCCGGCGGCCCCGGTGCCCCGGCTGGACTGGCGGTCCTGCGTACCGGACTTCGACTGCGCCCGCGCCACGGTGCCGATGGACTACCGCGACCCGGCCGGGCGCACCGTCGAGCTGGCCGTCATCCGGCATCCCGCGACCGACCCGGCGCACCGGATCGGCTCGCTGTTCTTCAACCCCGGCGGCCCGGGCGTGCCCGGCGTCCAGGCGCTGCCCGCCGTGTACGGGATGCTCCCGGCGCAGGTGCGGGAGCGGTTCGACCTGGTCGGCTTCGACCCGCGCGGCGTCGGCGACTCCACCCTGCCGCAGTGCTTCCCGGACGCTGCGGCCGAGCAGGGCCTGCTCGCCGGGCTGCCGGCCGGCTACCCGGTCGGCGCCACCCAGGAGTCGGCCTGGGCGACGACGTACGCGCGCTTCGGCCGCCAGTGCGCCGACAACGAGCGGACCGGCCTGCTCGCCCACCTCTCCACCGCCGACACGGCCCGTGACCTGGACCTGCTGCGCGCCGCCGTCGGCGACCGCCGGCTGAGCTACCTCGGTACCTCGTACGGCAGCTACCTGGGCGCCACCTACGCCAACCTCTTCCCGACCCGGGTGCGCGCGATGGTGCTGGACAGCGCCCCCGACCCGGTCGCCTGGTCCACCGGGCGCTCGCCGCAGCAGCGCGCCCTGCCGCCGTTCCTGCGCACCGGCAGCGACCTCGCCGGCGCCCGCACCCTCGACGCCTTCCTCGACCAGTGCGCCGACGCCGGCCCCACCGCCTGCGCCTTCGCGGCGGCGGACCGGGACGCCACCCGCGCCAAGTTCGCCGAACTGCTCGACCGGCTCGGCCGGACGCCGGTGACGCTCGGTACCCCGTCGGCGGCGGTCACCTTCGACCAGGCCTCCACCGCCTCCACCGTCCTGCCGATGCTCTACGCCGCCACCCCGGTGCCGAACGCCCCCGGCACCGGCTGGCCGGCGCTGGGCGGACTGCTCCAGCAACTGTGGACCGCCGCCCCGGACGCCTCGGCGCCGCTGCCGACCGGCGGCCAGCCCAAGCAGGCGCAGACCCTCGGGGCGCTCTGCGCCGACACCGTCAACCCGCCCGCCTCCAGTGCCGACCCGGCCGCCGACACCACGTACCCGGCGCTGTCCGCCCTCGCCCGGGCCCGTGCGGGCGCCACCGGCCCGTACCTGGTCTGGCAGAACCAGCGCTGCGCCGCCTGGCCGGCCGAGGCCGCCCGGGACCGCTACACCGGCCCGTGGAACCGGCCGACCTCCGCGCCGATCCTGGTCGTGGCCCTCACCGGCGACCCGGCCTGGCCCTACGAAGGCTCCCGCGCGCTGGCCGACACCCTCGCCCGCGGCCGCCTGCTGACCGTCCACGGCTACGGCCACACGGCGCTGGGCAACCCGAGCGCCTGCGCCTGGGACCGCGAGCAGCGGTACCTGGTCAGCGGTGAGCTCCCGCCGCCCGGCACGGTCTGCGAGCCGGACCACCAGGCGTTCTAGCCCTGCCCGGCGGCCCTGGTCGTGCGCGTGCGCGGAATCCGTGCACGCGCACGCACCTCGGTACGATGAACGTCATGAACCGTGCCGACCTCTCCCTGGGCCCGCTGTCCGAGCGGGACCACGCCTTCTACGGCCTGGTCTGGGCCGGCACCACCCTCGCCGCCCAGGTGGACCGCGAGCTCACCCGGGTGCACGGGCTGTCGCTGTCCTGGTTCGAGGTGATGCTCTGGCTCAACGGGCAGCAGGAGCCGGTCGCCGCCTCCGACCTGGGCGCGAAGACGATGCTCAGCCGCAGCCAGGTCTCCCGGGTGGTCGACGCCCTGGCCGCACGCGGCCTGGTGGCCCGCACGCCCTCCGCCTCCGACGCCCGGTCGGTGCGGATCGAACTGACCGGGCAGGGCCGCGCCGCCTTCGCCGAGGCCGACGCCACCCGGCGGGCCGTCCTCGCGCCGGTCTTCACCGACCGGCTCGACGAGGGCGACATCGCGGCCCTGGAGGCGGTCTGGCGCAAGCTGAAGGCCTGAGCCCCGGGCCCCGGGCCGCTACACCGCGTCGGCTACACCGCGTCGGCCTCCGCCGCCCCGGCCCGCGGCCGGCCGGAGGCGGTCGCGATCACCTCGTCCAGCACCTCGCGGGAGCGGAGCAGGTCGGTGACCATCCGGTCGATCCGGTCCCGTTCGGAGGCCAGCTCCTCGACCAGCAGCGGGGTGGCGACCTCGTTCGGGCCGCCGTCGGAGTCGCGCATGCAGGGGAGGATCTTGTAGATCGTGCGGCTGTGCAGCCCGGCCGCGAACAGTTCCTGGATCAGCACGACCCGGTCCACCGCCGGCTCCGGGTACTCCCGGTGCCCGCCGTCGGTCCGCCGGGCGGCCAGCAGGCCCTGCTGCTCGTAGTAGCGCAGCGAGCGCTCGCTCACGCCCGTCCGCCGGGCCAGTTCACCGATCCGCATGCCGCCCACCCCGTCGCCGTGACCGCTTGAACCTGACACCGATGTTAGCTTCCACGGCCCTCGCACCGGCCGGATAACACGGGACCGCCACCCGGCGCCGTGCCGGGGGTGACGCGCGTCGGCCGACGGGTCGTGCCATGATCCCTGCATGGCTTCCAACGTTTTCTTCGACATCGAGATCGACGGCGTTCCGTCGGGCCGCATCGTCTTCAAGCTGTACGACGACGTCGTCCCCAAGACCGCCCGCAACTTCCGCGAGCTCGCGACCGGCCAGAACGGCTTCGGCTACGAGGGCTCCGGCTTCCACCGCGTGATCCCGCAGTTCATGCTGCAGGGCGGTGACTTCACCAACCACAACGGCACCGGCGGCAAGAGCATCTACGGCGAGAAGTTCGCCGACGAGAACTTCCAGGCCAAGCACACCCGCCCGGGCCTGCTGTCGATGGCCAACGCCGGCCGCAACACCAACGGCTCGCAGTTCTTCATCACCACCATCGTCACCGACTGGCTGGACGGCAAGCACGTCGTCTTCGGCGAGGTCGTCGAGGGCATGGACGTCGTGACGGCGGTCGAGAAGCTCGGCTCGCAGAGCGGCCGCACCTCGGCGAAGGTCACCATCGCCAAGTCCGGCATCGTCGAGTAGTCACCGGTTCATCAGTTCGAAACCGCACACCGCCCCGGCCGCGGAAGTCTGATCAGTCGACTTCCCACCCCGGGGCGGTGGCAGTTTTCGGTACGGTTCCGGGCTTGAGGCGGGCGGGACGGCGGTCAGCCTCGGAGCGGTATCGGATTCTCTGGGCTGTCGAGCCACACAGTGTGACTACCGGGTGTGACGGTGAGGCCGAAGCGGTCGAAGCCGGGTCGATCGTGGCGGCACCACCAGTGCCAGGCTGCCTCCACCTCGTCCCAGAGGCTCCGGGGGCCCGACTGCACCACCTCGTAGTCGTGCCGGCCAGGCTCCCAGTCGACGGTGGCCCACGACGTGATGGCCGTGTCGTGCAGCCACAACGTGTACGTGCCATCGGCGTACCGCTCAACCAGCGGGAACACCCCGGGCACCTGCACCCCGACGGCGAACATGGCCAGCCAACTGCCAACGTCGTCCGGGGAGACACCTGTAGTCGACTCGGTCCCGTCCGCCGGCCATGGCCCGGACAGGTACTCCAGGCTGTTCGGCCGGGAGGCGCGCTGCCGACGCAGCCGCATGAAGGCGGACGACCCGACGAACCGGCCGTGCGCCGTGCCGTCGGCGCTGACCTTGAGCCGTACCACGGCTTCCCCGCCGTACTCCGGTCCCCACGGGGCGACGATCACCCCGCCAGGTCGGACCTGGTTCACCCAGGCGTGCGGTACCCGGCCGACGGAGCAGGTGGCGATGACCCGGTCGTACGGAGCGCCCGTGGCATATCCCTCGACCCCGTCGCCGACGACGGACGTCGGGTAGTACTCGGCTCGCGAGAGACGACACCGCGCGTCGCCGGCGCTGGTCTTGTCCACCTCCACCGTGACGACGTTGTCCGAACCGAGCCGGTGAGACAGGAGTGCTGCATTCCACCCAGTTCCGGTGCCGACCTCCAACACTCGGTTTCCGTCCTCCACCTCCAGGGCGGCGAGCATGGAGAACACCATGGTGGGCATGGAGTTGGATGACGTCGGCATGACACCCCGGTCGGCTCCGGTGTGGTCGCCGTCGTCCCACTGCGTCGTCAGCGGAACGTCCGAGTAGACGGCGTTCCACCACTTCGCAGGGTCGGCGAACCGGTGCACGGCCTCACCCTGGCGCACGCCGTCTGCCCGGCCCGGCCAAACGACGTCCGGCACGAACCAATGGCGGGGAACGTCGTTGTAGGGCGCCAACCAGTCCGAAGTGAGGGACCCGTTCGCGATGAGCGCGGAGGCCAGCCGGGTCCGACCGGCCTTCGCTTCGTGCTTCTCGATCACTGGTTGGCGACCCTACGCCGGGCCTCGGCCGTCGGACGTGTTTCCGCCCTCGTCGCTGCCGCCGCCACCGTGCTTGTTGCCGCTGCTGCTGTCGTCCTGCTGGCCGCCGCCCTTTCCGTCTCCCTGGCCGCCGCTGTGCTTCCCGTTGTCGCCGAACGTGGGCATGTGCTTCCCCGATCGTGTTGTCGGTCAGGAAGAATGGGGTTCCCTCTTCCTGTCATGCGCGTTGCGGGCCCGTTCCGGCTGTTGCTTCCCCGGATTCCGAACTGTCACCAAGATCTGACAACACCCCAGGACGGTGGAACCTCGTGGAAGGGACACTTCAGAACGTCCCCCACGCGGTACAACGTCCCTGTAGGAGTCCGGCTTTGCGGGGAGGCAGGCGAGATGCCGAACGAGAGGCTGAAAGCCGTTATGACGTCGGCTGGTTGGACGTGCGCCGCTCTGGCGGGCAAGGTCGGCGTGGACATCAAGTCGGTTGAGCGATGGGCCAATCAGAACCGGACGCCCAGGTTGGCGACGGCCCGTCTGGCGGCCGAAGCGCTGGGGGAAGACATGTTCGCACTGTGGCCGAGTCTGCGGCAGCCACGTGCCGCAAGGGCGATGAGCCCTGAACTGGTGGCGCTCTACGAACAGCGCGCCGACCTGCCGGTATCCGTCTTCGTGAGCCTGCTCGGGCAGGCCGCCGAACGCATTGACGTGCTTGTCTACGCTGCTGTCTTCCTCCACGAGGCGTACCCCCGGCTGAACGATCTGCTTCGGGAACGCGCTGCCGATGGTTGCGCGGTTCGGATCGCACTCGGCGACGCCGACAGCGGGAACGTCAGTCGGCGCGGAGAGGAGGAGAAGTTCGGTCACGGTATCGAGTCCCGATGTCGGCTTGCCCTCCTGCACTACCGCCCGCTGCTCGGCACGCCGGGGATCGAGATCCGCACCCACGGAACCACGCTGTACAACAGCCTCTACCGGGCGGACGACCAGGTGCTGGTGAACGCGCATGTGTGGGGAGTCAACGCCTTCGGAGCCCCGGTGTGGCACCTGCGCCGGACCGGGTTGGGGACGCTGTTCGACACCTATGCTGCGAGCTTCGACGCAGTGTGGAGCACCGCCCGACCGGTTGAGGAGAGCTGATCACGTGGCACGGACCGAGTTCTACGACGATCCCGACGCGCCCAAACCGAATCGGCTGGTAGTGGCAGCGTCCGCCGTGGTGACGGACGACGAAGGGCGCATCCTCCTCCAACGACGCACCGACAACGGGCTGTACGCGTTACCGGGTGGAACGATGGACCTTGGTGAGTCGCTCCCGGGCACGGCCGTTCGGGAGGTCCGCGAGGAGACCGGCTTTGACGTCGAGATCACTGGGCTGGTTGGCACGTACACCGACCCCCGGCACGTGATCGCCTACTCGGACGGCGAAGTCCGGCAGCAGTTCAACGTCTGCTTCACCGCGCGCATCACGGGCGGGGAACTGCGGATCTCGGATGAGTCCACGGACGTCCGGTTCGTGGCGCCGGGCGACATCGAAGGGCTGCCGATGCACCACACTCAGCGCCTCCGGCTTCAGCACTTCCTGGCGAACAGGGCGATTCCCTACCTCGGCTAGGTCTGCCGAGGCGCCGGACGGCGCCCGCACCGAGCGGCGGTTCACCGGCCCCGAGGCGCTGGTGCCCTAGCTGGACCACTTCGGCCTCGACCGGCTCCCGGAGTGCGGGGGCAGGGTAGCCGGGTGGGTGGGCGGGCGGGCCGGAACCGGGCAATCACTGCGTGCGCCGGCGCGGTCGCTCTAGGCTCTCCGTGCGCGGTCGGAGCCGCGGCGAACTCGACACTCCGGCAAGGTGGTTCACCGATGGAACAGGACGCCGACGACGGCGCGGTGACGTACGAGCAGGTGACGGTGGTCTCGCTCGCCTCGTGCGAGCCGGTCAATCCGGCGCGGATCGCGGTGCGGGTCGCCTGCGAGGTCATGACGGTCAAGCGGGTGGCGGGCTACTGGGTGCGCTGGGACGAGCGCTGGGGGCCGGAGGAGATCCGCCACCACTCGCGCTGGGTGCCGGACGAGGAGTACGTACGGCCGGGCGCCGGCGGCGTGGACGGCGCGCTCACCGTGACGGTGGCCGCGTACTGGACGTACCGGGAGGGCGGCAGCCCGCGCCGGCCGACCACGGAGACCGCGGTGGCCTTCCGGCCGGGCGAGGCCGAGCACGAACTGGTGCTGGAGCGGCCCGATCCGCACCGCCCGGCGGCCCTGACCGTGCACCTGACCGGCGCCCGCTGGCTGGCGGGCGGCGAGGGGCGGCTGATCCACTACGGCTACGCGGGTGCCACCGAGGCCGCCGGCGGCGAGGGGGAGTGGCTGGTCCGCTTCCCCGAGTGCGGCACCGGCCTGCTCCCGCAGGCGGGTTAGGCGACTGCGGTACGGGCCTGCTCCCGTCGGCTGGTCAGGCCGCCGTCCGGGCCCCGTCCCGCAGGCCGACCTTGCGGGCGGGGGCGCCGGCCCAGATCTCGCCGGGCCCGGTGGAGCGGGTGAGCACGGCGTTGGCGCCGATGACGGTGCCGGCGCCGACGGTGAGCACGCCCTCCTTGCACACCACTTTGGCGCCCGCGCACAGCACCGCGCCGTCCTGGACCACCACCCGCCGCATGGCGCTCCGCTCCTGCGGCACCCACGGGTCGGCCCGGCCGATGGTGACCCCGTTGTAGAGCGTCACGCCGGCGCCGAGGGTGGTGTACGGGTGGAGCACCGTGCCGAAGCCACGGTGGAACACGACGAGCCCGGGCCCGATCTCGCAGGCGGCGGGCACCTCCATGCCGTAGAGCGCGAGCGCCTCCTGGACCAGGCGGCCCAGGAGGCGGTGGCGGCGGCGGTAGACGAGCGCGGTGACGAGTGACATCCACCCATTGTGGCGGCGCGGCTACTTCACGTCACAAGGGGTTACTTGATGTCCGGTACCGCGGTGTCGTTCTTGAAGGCGTCGAAGACCTGCTTGGACTTGGCGGCGTCCCACAGCACCGCCGACTCCCCGGTCTTGGTCCGGTAGTCCGGGTTGCCGATCGGTACGGTCAGGGTCTTGCCGCCGCCGCCGTTGACGTCCTTCATGGCGAGGAAGAGCGAGCCGAGGTCGGTGAGGCCGGCGTCGTCGTCGACGATGAGGGTGCCGAGGGCGGAGTCGACCAGCGGGTAGAAGGTGAACGGGTTCAGCACGGTGCCGGGGGAGGCGGCCTGGTGGGCGAGGGCGCCGAGGAACTTCTGCTGGTTGCGCATCCGGCCGAGGTCCTGGTCGGCCATCTGGTGGCGCTGGCGGACGAAGGCGAGGGCCTGCTTGCCGTTGAGGGTCTGGTCGCCGGCCTTGAGGTCGAGGCCGGAGTCCTTGTCCTTGAGGTCCTGGTCGATGTGCATCTCGACGCCGCCGATGGAGTCGACGATGCCGACGAAGCCGGCGAAGCCGATCTCGGCGTAGTGGTCGATGCGGATGCCGGTGTTCAGCTCGACGGTCTGGACGAGGAGGCGGCCGCCGCCGTTGCCGAAGGCCGAGTTGATCTTCGAGGTGGTGCCCTTGAGGGTCTTGCCGCTGCTGCTCTTGTACTCGGGGATCGGCACCCAGGAGTCGCGCGGGATGCTCATCAGGGTGTTCCCGTTGTCCCCGACGTGCAGGACCATCATCGAGTCGCTGCGCTTGCCCTCGGTGTCGTGACCGGTGTGCAGGTCGTCCTGTTCCGAGTCGGTGAGGCCCTGGCGGCTGTCGGAGCCGACGATCAGCCAGTTGGTGCCCTTGCCGGCCGGCGGGCGGCCGGGGTAGTCGGCGAGCACGTTCTCGTGGTTGAGCTTGGAGTCGGCCCAGAACCAGGTCGAGACGGCGGTGACCATGACGGCGATCAGGAGGCCGAAGACCGACCACTTGACGATCCGGCGCCGCGGCCACCGCTTGGTCTGTATACCGCCCGGCTGGGCGCCGCCCGGGCCCCCGGGCCCACCCGGCCGTCCGGGACCCCCGGGGCCGTTAGGACCACCAGGACCACCAGGACCACCGGGGCCCCCAGGCCCACCAGGCCCCCCGGGGCGGCCGCCGGGCTGCCCGCCCGGACCCTGCGGCGGGACGCCGCCGAGCCGCGACGGCTCCGGCTGTCGTGGCGCGGGCGCACCCGGCCCGCGCGGGTTCATCGACGACGGCAGCGGCGGCTCGGCCGCCCCGCCGCCCCCGCCGCGCCCGTACGCGCCGCCGTTGCCGCCGCCCCCATACGGGTTCCCGTCTCGGTACGGGTTCCCGCCGCCTCCCGGGCGGCCCTCCTGCCACGTGTTCATGTCGTCGAGGATGCCCGACCCCGCTCGTGCTGACTCCCCCCGGGGTACTCACCAGGTCGCTTGTAGCAGTTTTGATGCACGGGTCGGATCGTTCCGCCGCAACTTCCGCGCGGCCGTACGACGGTGGGACGGGACGGGACGGGACGGGACGGGACGGGACGGGACGGGACGGGACTGGGCGGGACGGGGCGGGCGCCGGGTCGACGTGAGCCCGGTCACCACGCGTCACGTCACCCGCCGTTCAACTGGCGAAACGATTCTTGACCGGTTCGAACGCAGCGTGTTTGCATTTCGGGTATGGATCAGCGTTGGGCACTCACGCGTCGGCGGCACGTCGACCTGCGGCGTGGTGTGGCCTGTTCGCTCTGTCGCGGCTGAAGCGCGCCCACCGGACCACCTCGGCGTCACCCCACCCGCGCCGAGCACCTCATCTCGAACGCGTCGAGCACGTCGAAACACCTTCCCGGGCTCCGACCCGCAGCGGTCCTCCTGCGCCGCGTCGCGCCGCCCCCGCCTCCAGCCAAAGGTGAACCCCATGGCCACCGTCCTGTCCGTTTCCGGCTCCCCGTCCGCGACCTCCCGCACCACCCGCCTGCTGCGCCACGTCGACGCCGGGCTGGAGGCCCGCGGCCACCACGTCGTCCCGTTCGAGGCGCGCAGCCTGCCCGCGCACGCGCTGCTGTCGGGCGACTTCGACCACCCGGAGATCGTCGCCGTGACCGAGCTGTTCGCCCGGGCGGACGGCGTCGTGATCGGCACCCCCGTCTACAAGGCCGCCTACTCGGGCCTGTTGAAGGCCCTGCTGGACGTGCTCCCGCAGTACGCGCTGGCGGGCAAGGCCGTCCTGCCGCTGGCCACCGGCGGCTCGCCCGCGCACGTGCTGGCGGTGGACTACGCGCTGCGCCCGGTGCTCAGCTCGATGGGCGCCGGCCACATCACCCAGGGCTGGTTCGTGCTCGACCGCCACATCACCACCAGGGAGGACGGGACGACCCTGGTCGAGCGCGAGACCGACACCCTGCTGGCCCCGGTCGTGGAGGGTTTCGCGCAGGCCTTGGAGCGGCTGGCCGCACCGGCGCTGACCGGCTGAGGAACCGGGGCCCGGACCCCGTACGGGGCGTCCCCGAGACGGGCCGCGGCACCCCTTAGGGGGAGGGGCGCCGCGCCCCGTAGATCCTTGGTCGGGCGGCTTCATTCCGGCGGATGACGAGCGTGCCCGCCGTTGCTCATAACGTTGTGGACGTCCCCGCTCGTGCCGACGAGGGGCGAGGTTCTCCCGGGAGCCGGCGCCCGCCGGGCCCGGTGGGTGGGGTCAACTCCCGGTCGACGACCCTTCCTGCGCCATGCCCGCGTCCTGCGGCATGCCCGCGCACGGAGGGGCCGGCCGGGGTCGACGGTCGGGCCCACTTCTTAGGAGACTCCAGTGACGACGGCAGCCACAGCCGTGTACGACCCCCAGCTTCCCGACGGCGCGCCCGCCGTCGCCGCCGCGGCCCGCCGGGTCAGCAAGGCGTACGGCGCGGGCGAGACCAGGGTCACCGCGCTCGACGCGGTGGACGTCGACATCCAGCGCGGCCGCTTCACCGCGATCATGGGCCCGTCGGGCTCCGGGAAGTCGACCCTGATGCACTGCCTGGCCGGCCTGGACACGGTCAGCGCCGGGCGGATCTGGATCGGCGACACCGAGATCACCGGCCTCAAGGACAAGCAGCTGACCAGGCTGCGCCGGGACAAGATCGGCTTCATCTTCCAGGCGTTCAACCTGCTCCCGACGCTGTCCGCGCTGGAGAACATCACGCTGCCGATGGACATCGCCGGCCGTCGGCCGGACCAGGCCTGGCTGGACCAGGTGGTGGAGACCGTCGGCCTGGCCGGCCGGCTCAAGCACCGCCCGGCGCAGCTCTCCGGCGGTCAGCAGCAGCGCGTCGCGGTGGCCCGGGCGCTGGCCGCCCGGCCCGAGATCATCTTCGGCGACGAGCCCACCGGCAACCTGGACTCCCGGGCCGGCGCCGAGGTGCTCACCTTCCTGCGCCGCTCGGTCGACGAACTGGGCCAGACCATCGTGATGGTGACCCACGACCCGGTCGCCGCGGGCTACGCGGACCGCGTGCTCTTCCTCGCCGACGGCTTGATCGTCGACGAGATGCACGCGCCCACCGCCGACTCCGTCCTCGAACGCATGCGCCGTTTCGACGGCAAGCGGACCAGCTGAGCGGGCGGGACGGGACAGATGCTGCTCAAGACCGCTCTGCGGAGCTTCTTCGCCCACAAGGGCCGCATGGTGCTCTCCCTGATCGCCGTGATGCTGTCGGTCGCGTTCGTCTCCGGCACCCTGGTCTTCTCCGACACCGCGACCAGCACCTTCGACAAGCTGTTCGCCGCGACCGCCTCCGACGTCTCCGTCCAGCCGCCCAAGCCGGCCGAGGACGACGACCAGCAGGCCTCAGACAAGCCGCGGACCGTCCCGGTGGCGGCCGCACAGCAGCTCGCCGCGGTGCCGGGGGTGAAGTCGGCGGTCGGCCAGGTCATGGTCGAGAACGCGACCCTGGTCGACCCGGCCACCAACAAACTGGTCGGCCCGACCTCCGGTGCGCCGACCCTGGTCGGCAACTGGACCGAGACCCCGCGCAGCGCGGTGCGCCTCACCCAGGGCCACGTCCCGCGGAACGCGGGCGAGTTGGTGCTGGACGCGGACACCGCGAAGAAGGCCGGGCTCGGCCTCGGCGCCAAGCTCCGGGTCGACAACGCCAGCGGCCGGCACGAGTTCACGATCTCCGGCATCGCCTCCTTCACCACCACCAACCCCGGTGCGGCGCTGGCCTTCCTGGACACCCCGACCGCCCAGCAGGTGCTGCTCGGCGAGCAGGCGTACACCTCGGTCGAGGCGTTCGGCGACGGCAGCCGCGGCAACGACCGGCTGAAGGCCGACGCCCTGGCCGAGCTGGGCGCCGGCTACCAGGTCAAGACCGCGGCCGAGCAGAAGGACGAGAACACCAAGAGCATCGGCAGCGGCCTCGGCTTCATGAAGAACGCGATGCTCGGCTTCTCGCTCATCTCGGCGTTCGTCGGCTGCTTCCTGATCATCAACACCTTCTCGATGCTGGTCGCCCAGCGCACCCGGGAGATCGGCCTGCTGCGCGCCATCGGCGGCAGCCGCCGGCAGGTGAACCGCTCGGTCCTGGTCGAGGCGCTGATCCTCGGCGTGCTCGGCTCGACCCTCGGGGTCGCGGCCGGTCTGGGCATCGCGGTCGGCCTGATCAAGCTGATGAACGCGATCGGCATGAAGCTCGACGCGGGTGACCTGAAGATCGGTCCGACGGTGTTCCTCGCCGGGTACGCCCTGGGCATCGTGGTGACCCTGGTGGCGGCCTGGGTCCCGGCCCGCCGGGCGAGCCGGATCGCGCCGATGGCCGCCCTGCGCGACCACGGCACGCCGGCCGAGGGCCGTGCCAACCTGGTCCGCACGGTGGTCGGCCTCGTCCTGACGGCGGGCGGCGGCGGTCTGCTGGTGCTGGCCGCGCAGGCGCAGAAGGCGGCCACCGGCGGCCAGTACCTGGGTCTCGGCGTGCTGCTCACCCTGATCGGCTTCGTGGTGCTCGGCCCGCTGCTGGCCACCGCCGTGGTGCGGGTGCTGGGCGCGCTGCTGCCGGCGCTGTTCGGCCCGTCCGGCCGGCTCGCCCAGCGCAACGCGATGCGCAACCCGCGTCGCACCGGGGCCACCGCCGCCGCGCTGATGATCGGACTGGCGCTGGTGATCGGCTCCTCGGTGTTCAGCGCCTCGACGGTCACCTCGGCCAACGCGCAGATCGACCGGTCGGTGGGCGCGGACTACATCGTCCAGGGCGGCCGCACCTCGATCACCCCCGAGATACTGGACGCCGTCCGCCGGACCCCGGGCATCGACCACGTCACCACCCAGAAGTTCTTCAACCCCAAGCTCCAGCTGCCGGACGGCCGGAGCGCGAAGACCAACCTCACCGCCGCGCCGCCCGCCTTCTTCGGCACCGACTTCCACCTCCCGGTCACCGCCGGTTCGGTGGACGCGATCGGGCGGGGCGAGCTGGGGATCGGTGAGGCCTTCGCGAAGGACCACGGCCTGAAGGTCGGCGACCAGGTGACCGTCGCCTACGGCAAGGGCCGCACCCAGGTGCTGCCGGTGGGCGCCGTGTTCGCGAAGGGCTCGCTGTTCGGCGACGGTTCCTTCGTCGACTTCGACACCATGGCCAGGGCCGTGCCCGCCGACGAGCAGCCGCCGGTCTGGACGTTCTTCGCCAAGGCCTCCTCCGGAGCCGACGTCGCGAAGACGCTGACCGCCCTGGAGGGCGCGCTCAAGGAGTACCCGCAGCTGACCATCAAGGACCAGGCCGGCTACAAGGAGGTCGTGCAGTCCCAGGTCAACACCCTGCTCTACCTGATCTACGGCCTGGTCGGCCTCTCCATCACGGTCGCCGTGCTCGGGGTGGTCAACACCCTGGCGCTGTCGGTGGTCGAGCGGACCAGGGAGATCGGCCTGCTGCGGGCGATCGGGCTCTCCCGCCGCCAGCTGCGCCGGATGATCCGGCTGGAGGCCGTGGTGATCTCGGTGTTCGGCGCGGTCCTGGGCACCGGGCTCGGGCTGGCCTGGGGCGTCACCGCCCAGCGGGTGCTGCGCGACCAGGGCCTGGCCACGCTTTCCGTCCCGACCACCACGCTCGCGGTGACGCTGGTCGCCTCGGTGGTGATCGGACTGGTCGCCGCCCTCGTCCCGGCCTTCCGGGCCGGGCGGATGAACGTCCTCGCGGCCATCGCGACGGACTGACCGGGGCCGTCGAGACGTACTGACCGGGGCCGTCGCGACGGTTCGACCGCGGCCGTCGCGACGGACTGGCCGGGCGGCGCGGGCCGCAGGACCCGGCGGTGGGGGGCCGCCGAGGGGGGAACGGGGGCAGGGGCCGGGGGCGGGCAGCACCGGGCCCGGGCGCGGGGGCCCTCGGCGCCGGGGTGGGGGGGCGCCCGGGGGGGGATGGGGGGGCGGGCGGGGGGGGGGTCCACCCCCGGGCCCCTGCGGCACGGGCCGCCCCAGGCCGACTGAGATGATCGTCCGATGTTCGCCCCGGATACCCCGGACGCCCCGCCGCTGCCCAGCGCCGCGCCCCTCACCGCCGCCGCTGCCGCCCGCTGGCGCGCCGCCCGCACCGCCTGGCGCCTGGACAGCCGCTGGTTGGCGCTGCTGCCGGCCGCCTTCGTGATCCTGGCCACCGCGGTGGAGCCGACCCCCGGCGACTGCAACGTCCAAGGCGTCTGCCGGGACACCTGGGGCTCCTCGCTGGCCGCCTGGTCGGTGCTCGCCGAAGTGGTCCTGCTGGCCGGCCGGTTCCGCGGCCGGGCGCTGGTCCCGCCGGCCGTCCTCGCGGTGCTCTGGTACGCCCCGCACGGCCTGGTCACCCCGCTCTGCCGCTGGACGGCCGTCCTGCTCCACCTGCTGCTCTCCGCCGCGCTGATCGGCGCCGAGCTCGGCCGCCGCCGCGCCCGCCAGCAGCTCGACGAACTGATGGCCCCGCCCGTCCCCTTCCCCTGGACCGCCGCCGGAGCGCCCTCGCCCGTCCACCCCGACGGCCCGCCGGTGCTGCGCCGCGCGCTCGGCGCACTGCTGCTCGCCGCCGCCCTGGCGTTCCCGCTGTACGGGCTGTGGGGGCAGGCCCGGCAGCAGGCGAGCGCCGAACGGGCCGACCAGGTCACCGGCACCGCGGGCGACACCGACCAGGACGGCGTCCTGACCGTCCGCTTCCACCCGCCCGGCGGCGGCCCGGAACGCACCGCCCGGCTGGACGTCTGGTGGGCCCGGCCGCCGCAGCCCGGCGAGCCCGTCCCGCTGCTGGTGGACGGCGCCGCCGTCCGCGCCGCCGGCGACGACTACGACCTCACCGGCGCGCTGACCGCCGGCGGCCTGCTCGCCCTGCCCGGCCTGCTGCTGCTCGGCTCGGCCGCCACCGCGAACGCCCGCCGCTCCCGGCCCTCCTTCGCGGGCTCCGCGCCCGCCCTCGCCGTCCGGGTCCGCGCCGACGCCCAGGGCGACCTGCTGGTGCAACCGCTGGACGGCCCGCCGGACGGCCCCGCGCTCTGGCGGCTGGTCGAGCGCGACCGCTACCGCTGGGCCCGCTACGGCGCCCCGGACGGCGAGGGCCCGGCCTGGGTGCCCGAACACCTGGAGACCGAGGACGACGACGCCGACCACCTCGAACTCGAAGTCTCCTACGACGAGGAAGAGGAGGAGCTCGGGGACGTCTTCGACCGGCTGACCCCGGAGCAGGCCGCCGCCTGGCTCGCCCGCGCCGGCCGGAGCGTGCCGGCCGTGCTGTACCTGGGGCCCGACGGGCCGGAGCAGCAGCTCCTGGTCCGCCCCGGACTGCTGGACCACGACCCGCGCTGGGTGGCGGCCGTGGTCGCCCCCGCCGCCCGGGCCCCGCGGCCGGGCCGGCGCACCGAGGGCTACCGGGAGCGGGACCTGGCCGTCGCCGCCCTGACCGCCGAGACGGTGGCCGCCGCCCCCGCGGCCGGGCCGGACGCCGAACCGGTGCCCGCCCGCCGCTGGGAGATGCCGCTGCCGCTGCGGGCGGTGGCCGGTCCGGTGCCCGCTCTGCTGCTCGCGGGCCTGGTCGTGCTGCTCGGCCGGAGCGGCTGGTGGGGCGGGCTGGTGCACCCGCTGCTGACCGGCACGGTGGCGATCCTCGCCTGCGGCCGCACCCTCTCCTGGCAGATGGTCGCCGACCGGGACGGCCTGCGGATCGCCACCGCGCTGCGCACCCGGACCTTCCGGTGGCAGGAGATCAACGCGGCCGCCGTCCACCGCAACCTGCTCACCGTCCAGCTGCGCTCGGGCGAGGAGGTCACCGTCGGCAGCCGCCCGGCCGCCTGGCTGGCCGGACACTTCGGGGACCGCTACGACCCGGTCGAGCTGGCCCGGGCCGTCGCGACCGCCGCCCACCGGCCGGACCTGCGCCCGCACCGGTCGCTGCCGGACCGGCTGGGCGGCCCGCAGCACCTGCTGAACCGGTTGTCGCTGGCCGGCTACGCGCTCTTCACCATCGTTCACCACCTGCTCTGAACCTGCGCCGAACCTGCACCGAACCCGCGCGGCCGCCGCCGAACCCCGTCGAGGGCGCCCTCCCGGGCTCCGTCCCGTCCTCCGGAAACCGCCCGTTCCGACCCGGCTGCGGGCCCGTACGCGGAGCGGAGTACGGTGGACGTGATCAAGGAGTCCAACCGGGCGTCGCGGGCTGCGAGCAGCGGCCCAGACCGGGACAAGACGGAGACGTGTCCGCACCGGTACGGTTGGCCCCGATGAACACCAAGGCTGCTGAGGAGCTGCCGGCTGTCTCCGTGATCATGCCGGTGCTCAACGAGGAACGACACCTGCGGACGGCGGTCCGGCGCATCCTGGACCAGGAGTACCCCGGGCCGATGGAGGTGGTGATCGCCCTCGGTCCGTCCACCGACCGGACCGCGGAGATCGCGGCCGAACTGGTGGCGGAGGACCCGCGGGTACGGACCGTGCCGAATCCCACCGGTCGCACCCCCGCAGGGCTGAACGCCGCGATCCGCGGCTCGCGCCATCCGATAGTGGTGCGCGTGGACGGCCACGGGCTGCTCACCCCCGGCTACATCACCACCGCGGTCCGGCTGCTCGACGAGATGGACGCCGCCAACGTCGGCGGCATCATGCACGCCGAGGGCGAGACCGAGTGGGAGAACGCGGTCGCCGCCGCGATGACCTCCAAGATCGGTGTCGGCAACGCCGCCTTCCACACCGGCGGCCTGGCCGGCCCGGCGGACACCGTCTACCTCGGGGTGTTCCGGCGCGAGGTGCTGGAGAAGCTCGGCGGCTACAACGAGGAGTTCATCCGAGCCCAGGACTGGGAGCTCAACTACCGGATCCGCCAGGACGGCGGGCTGGTCTGGTTCACCCCGCAGCTCAAGGTGACCTACCGGCCCCGGCCGTCGGTGAAGGCGCTGGCCAAGCAGTACAAGGACTACGGCCGTTGGCGCCGGGTGGTCACCCGCTACCACCGCGGCTCGGTCAACCTCCGCTACCTGGCCCCGCCGACCGCCCTGCTGGCCGTCACCCTCGGGCTGGTGCTGGGCGTCGCCGTCCACCCGGCCCTCCTCGCGGTGCCCGGCGCGTACCTGCTGGGCATCCTCGGCGGCGGGCTGGTCGGCGGCCGCGGCCTGTCCTTCAAGGCCAGGGCGATGCTGCCGGTGGCGCTCGCCACCATGCACCTCAGCTGGGGCTTCGGCTTCCTCACCTCGCCCCGCTCACTGGCCCGCCGGGTGATAGGCAGTGTCGGGCCGGCTGCCAAGGACGTGCTCTCCAGGGCGAGTTGACGCCGACCCGGCAGGGTTTGTCCGACAATTCCCGCCGGGCGCGCGAATTGCCGGACAAGCCCTGACGGTCGAGCCCGCGCCGCTATCGTCGGTGCGCATGGCGACAGTTGAGGGCGGGCCCGGCGTGGCCCGGATCGAGCCGAGCGCGGACGTCGACGAACGGGCCGTCATCGGCGCGGGGACGACGGTCTGGCACCTCGCCCAGGTCCGCGAGGGCGCGGTGGTCGGCGCCGAGTGCGTGATCGGCCGCGGCGCCTACGTCGGCCCGGGCGTCCGGATCGGGGACCGGGTCAAACTGCAGAACCACGCGCTGGTGTACGAGCCCGCGCTGGTCGAGGACGGGGTGTTCATCGGCCCCGCCGCCGTCCTCACCAACGACCGCCACCCCCGCGCGGTGACCCCCGACGGTCGGCCCAAGCGTCAACAGGACTGGCGCGCCGAAGGGGTGACGCTCCGTCAGGGCTGTTCGATCGGCGGCCGGGTGGTCCTGGTCGCCGGGGTGACGGTCGGCCGCTGGGCGCTGGTCGCGGCCGGCGCGGTGGTCCACCGGGACGTCCCGGACTTCGCCTTGGCCGCCGGCGTCCCGGCCCGCCGGATCGGCTGGGTCGGCCGCGCCGGCGAGCCGCTGCAACCCGTCGGCGACGGCCGCTGGCGCTGCCCCCGCACCGGCGAGCACTACCGGGAGACGGACGGCACCCTCGCTCCGGAGTAGGGCCCAGGGCCCCTAGCTACTTGGCGCACGCATCGGTGTCGTCCGCCTGCACCCGCTGGAGGTCCTTCGGCGCCTCGGTCGGGGCCGCCGCCGGAGCGGCGAGGACGTCCTTGCCGAGCACCAGCACCAGCGGGCCCTTCGGATCCGCCTTCGGGTCCGGCCGGACGGCGTCGCCCGGCAGGCCGAGCGCGGCGGCCAGGGCGGCGGCCGCGGCGTCCTGCCCGGTCGGGAAGGACACCGTGGTGGTCGCGGTGACGGGCGCGTCGGGGGCGGGGGTGGCCTTGGCGAAACCCTTGGTGCGGAGCTTTTCCACGGTGGGCCCCGACTGCCCGCGCGTCCCGCTGCCGTTGCGCACCGTCACCCGGACGTCCTTGGGGTCCACCGTCGGGGCGGCGGCGGTCGGGGTCGCCGGTGCGGTCTCCGGTGCGGCCGTGGCGGCGTCGGCGGGGGCGGCGGTCTCGGTCAGCGAGCGGTCGCCCGCGACCATCGAGAACAGCTGCCCGGCGTCCGGCTGCTTGAGCACCAGCCGGTCCTTGTCCTTGGGGTCGTCCAGGACCGGCACGGTGGCGAAGGTGATGTTCTTGGTGTCCACCTTGCTGAGGTCCAGCGCGAGGTCCTTGAGCTTGTCGACGCTGCCGATCCCGGAGTCCACGGTGAGCGCCTTGGTGGCGGCGTCGGCGAGCTTGTAGAGCTTGCTCGGGCTGGTCAGGGTGTCGTCGCTCTTGATCTTGCGGATCATCGAGCTGATGAACTGCTGCTGGAGCGGGATGCGGGTGAGGTCGCCGCCGAAGCCGACGGCGTGCCGGGTGCGGACGAAGGCCAGCGCCTCGTCGCCCTGGACCACGTGTCGGCCCTTGCTCATCTTCAGGTGCGAGTCCTTGTCGTTGATGTCCTTGGCCGCGCAGACCTCGACCCCGCCGACGGCGCTGGACAGCGTCTTCACCGCCTCGAAGTTGACCTGCACGAAGTGGTCGACCCGAATCCCGGTCATCTTCTCGACGGTCTTCCAGGTGCAGCCCGGGTCGCGCCCCTCCTGGCCGAGGCTGTTGTTGAACATGTCCCGCGCGGAGCCGGGGATCTTCTTGCCGCTGCCGCTCTGGCACTCCGGGATCGGCACCATCAGGTCGCGCGGGATGCTGATCGCGGTCGCGTTGGAGCGGTCCTTGGAGATGTGGAACAGCAGCGTGGTGTCGGCGTGCCCGACGTTGCCCTCGTTGCCGTACTCGCGGCCGAGGCCCTGCCGGCTGTCGGTGCCCAGCACCAGGATGTTGAGCGCGTCCCCGGCGGCCTTGGGCCGTTCCTCCTCGTTGCCCAGCTGGACCTTGACGGAGGTCAGGTTGCTGTTGAAGTGCTGGTACAGGTAGTACGCCCCGCCGCAGCCCGCGACCATCACCAGGGCACCGGCCCCGGCGGTCCACTTGAGCGCCCGGCGGCGCCGGGTCCGCTTGGCGGCGGCGGCCGCCCGCCGCCGGGAGTCGCGGCGGCCCGGCCCGGGGACGTCGGCGGTCCCGGTCCCGGCCGACTCGGTGGCCGGCGTCTCCCCGGGGGCTCTCCGGTCGGCCGTCCGGCGGCGCTGCCCGGGGATGCCGGCGGCCGGGTCGAGGCGGTACTGGCCGGTTTCCGGGTCGCGCGTCCACTGGTCGGCGGGATCGACCTCCGGTTTGTCCTGCTGCACGGGGGTTCCCTACCTCCGACCGGTCACGACTCCGGCTCGCCCGTTCGGCGGGCCGATCCGGACACACTAGACGAGCCGAACGGCTGAATCGTTCCGGTGTGATCTGCGCCATGTCCAGGTAATGGCCGGGTAAAGTCCCCTGGGTGTGCGGGATTTCCGGAAAACCCGCGCCGACCTGCGGCGCAGCCGCGATCAGTGCTGCGCGCAGGCGTCCACGTCGGCCGTGCGTCCCTCGAAGGTGGGCGAGGCGTCCACCGAAGGTGACGCCTTCGCCGGAGCCCCCGCAGCTCCCACGGCCCCGGCCGCCCCGTCCGACCCCGCACCCGCACCCGCCGCCACCGGACTTGGACTTGGACTCGGGCTCGCGCCCGCCGCCACCGGGTTCGGGCTCGCGCCCGCCCCGACACCGACGCCCGCCCCGACACCGACGCCCGCCCCGGCGACGGCGCCCGGCGACGGCGCCGAACCGGGCGGCCGGACGGCGACCGACCGGTCGTCCCGCAGCGCGGTGAACAACTGGGTGGTCTGCGGCTGCACGAACTCGTCCCGGTCCGAGTCGTACCGGTACGGGCGGCGCGGCGCGGTCAGGAGCACCACGTCCGCCGAGGGGATGTCCCGCAGGTCCTGGGTGAGGTCGTACAGCGCCCCGAGCGAGGACAGCCCGCCGTCCGCCTTGACCGAGGAGGTGGCCGCGTCCAGCACCGGCCACAGCCGCGCCGGGTTCAGCAGCACGCCCTGCGACTGCACCTTGCGGATCAGCGCGGCCAGGAACTGCTGCTGACGGCCCATCCGCTGGGTGTCGCTGCCGTCGCCCAGGCTCTCCCGGGCCCGGACGTAGCCGAGTGCCTGCTCGCCGTGCAGGGTCTGCCGCCCGGCGGGCAGGTCGAGTCTGGCGTCCTTGTCGTGGATCGCCTGCGGGACGCACACCTCGACCCCGCCGATCGCGTTCACCATCGTCTTGAAGCCGTTGAAGTCGAGGATCACGTAGTGGTCGATCCGGATGCCGCTGAGCTGCTCGACGGCGCGGATCGAGCAGGCCGCGCCGCCCATCTCGAACGCCCAGTTGAACTGCATCAGCCCGGCCTTGCTGCGGGTGCCGTCGGGCTTCTCGCAGGCGGGGACGGTGACCATGACGTCGCGCGGGATGGAGACCGCCGTCGCGTGCTTCCGGTCGGCGGCCAGGTGCAGCAGGATCGTGGTGTCCGAGCGCTGGGTGCCCGGCTCGCCGCCGTACGAGGAGTTGGTGCCGGAGCGGTCGTCGCTGCCGATCAGCAGGATGTTCTCGGAGCCCTTGGCCCCGGCGGTCCGGCTCGGCCGCTCGGCCTCCAGCCGGGCGAGCAGTCGGTCGGTGGCCGAGTCGGTGCGGATGTTGCCGTCCAGCGTGCGGTAGGCGATCCAGAGCAGTGCCCCGGTGGCGACCAGCAGGAACGCGACGACGCCGGCGGTGATCATCAGCCACCGCCGGCGCCGACGCGGGCGTCCGGGTTCGGAAGGGTGCGCATCCGTCGGGGGCGGGTCGGTCGGGGGGTGCGCGGTGTCGTCCTCGGCCATGGCAGGGATCCCTACCCGCCCGGCCCGACCCGGGGGTTACCCGAGGCGCAGTGTCACCCGTTCGGATTCGGTCCGCTTCTCCCACTGCTCGGGGTCGAGCCCCTGCGAGTTGCGGCACAGCACCACCGAGGCGCCGGCCGCCAGCGGCGCCAGCAGACCGGCCTCCAGGCCGGTCCAGTCGTCGAACGAGAAGGTGGACAGCACCCGGTCGCCGGGCTTCAGTCCGAGCCGGGCGGCCCCCTCCCGGGCCAGCGCGACGGTCTGCTCGCCGGTCAGCTTCAGCGGCAGCCCGTCCACGGCGGTCTCCAGCGCGTGGCCGTCCGGGGCGACGGGCGAGTACGGCGCGAAGCGGTCGCCCTGGCCGGGCACCTCGGCGGCGTAGTCGAGGAAGCCGTCGGGGCGCTGCGGGAAGCGTCCGCCGAGCGGGCGCAGGGCCAGGGCCACCCGCTCGCCCTCGCAGGCGTTGGCGGCCGCCAGTCCGTCCGGGCCGCTGACCACCAGGTCGGCGGCGGCCGGGTCGCCGCCGGGCACCACCGCCACCCCGACCGACCAGCAGGCCAGCAGCCAGACGGCGCTCTGCCAGTGGGCGGGGAGCAGCAGTACGGCCCGGTCGCCCGGGCCGGCGTTCAACTCGTCCTGGAGGAGGTTGGCCGTCTTGGCCACCCAGTTGTCGAAGGTCCGGGCGGACAGTTCCACCCGTTCACCGGTGGCGTCGTCGTAGAAGGTGACCAGCGGGGCCGCGGGATCGACCGTGGACGTGCCGCCTCGCAGATATGCGTGCAGCAGTTCGACGGGGGTGCGGGCATCGGCAGCGAAATGCGCAGTCATGGTGCGCCCCAGCCTACGGCCTTCGAGTGGGCCGTCGGGAGGGGTGGCGGACCGGGCGCGAGGCGACGTGGCGAGTGGCCCGATTTGCCGCCACCATCCGGTTTATGCGCCTTTCCCTCCCGGCCGCCGTGCTCGCCGGCTGCACCGTCGCCCTGCTCCTCCAGCCCGCCGCCACCGCCGGCCCGGCCGACCCCGACGGCGTCCGGCGCCGCGGCTCCGCCGGCGGCGGGTCGGTCACCTCGCTGCCGCTCGGCCCCGGCCCGGCCCTGGCGCCGCGCACCACCCGGCTGTTCGAACTCCTCGGCGTCGGCTGGGACGGCCCGGCGGACGCGCTGGCCGGCGGCGCCGTCCGGGTCCGCACCCGGGACGCGGCCACCGGCCGCTGGGGCGACTGGCACGACCTGGAGGCCGACACCGAGGACGGCCCCGACCTCGCCCCGCGCGGCGCCACCGCGCCCCTGTGGACCGGCCGCAGCGACGGCGTCGCCGTCGAGGTGCGCCCCGGCCCCGCCGGGCCCCCGCCTGGCCTGCGGCTCGACCTGGTCGACCCAGGCCAGGGCGCGCCCGCGCCCGCCGCCCGGGTCCTGCCCCGCCGCCCCGCCGACGGCCACCAGGCCCCGCGCCCCGCCATCGTCACCCGGGCCGGCTGGGGCGCGGACGAGTCCCTGCGCGACCAGACCTTCGAGTACACCGGCCCGGTCCACGAGGTGTTCGTCCACCACACCGCCACCGCCACCGACTACGCCTGCTCCGACGCCCCCCGGGTGATCAGGTCGATCTACCAGTACCACGTTCAGAGCAGCGGCTGGCGGGACATCGGCTACAACTTCCTGGTCGACCGCTGCGGCACCGTCTACGAGGGCCGGGCCGGCGGCGTCGACCAGCCCGTCCACGGCGCCCACACCCTCGGCTTCAACACCGACTCGGCCGGCGTCGCCGCCATCGGCACCTACGTCGGCGACGCCCCGCCCCAGCCCCTCCTGGACGGCCTCGCCGCCATCGCCGGCTGGAAGCTCGGTCTCACCGGCCACCCAGCCGACGGCCGCACCAAGCTCACCTCCGCCTCCGACGCCAGCCGCTACCCCAAGGGCACCGTCGTCGACTTCGACGCCGTCTCCGGCCACCGTGACGCCTTCAACACCGAGTGCCCCGGCAACGCCCTCTACGCCCGGCTCCCCGCCCTCCGCACGGCCGCGGCCCACCTCCAGACCCCCTGACGCACCCCACCGCACCGCCCTACGCCGGCCCCGGCCCCCGCCCGACCAGCCCCCGCAGCTCCGCCGTCAACGCCGCCGCCAGATCCGGCCGGAGGTCGTAGCGCGCCGGCGTGTTCTGCAGCAGCCCGATCCGCCAGCCCGCCCCGGCGTTCACCGCGATCACCGTCTGCACCGCGTTGAGCGCCGGGTCCAGGTCCTCCGCGGCGTCCGGCACCAGCCCCGCGACGGCGTCCAGTTGCGCCACCCCGGGCCCCAGCGCGCGGACCCGGCGCACCCTGGCCACGTACTCCGGCGTCGCGTGGTCGGCGAAGAGCCGCCCCAGTTCGGCGGCGATCACCGACCGCCCGCAGTGCCGGGTGCCGTCGAAGCCGATCACCTCCCCGTCCTCGGCGAACGGCCCGGCGAAGGCCGAACCGTCCTGCTGGTTCCACCCCTCCAGCGCCCGGTGGTACAGCGCCCGCACCGCGTTCTCGTCCCCGGAGGACAGCTCCGGCAGCCGCGTATCGTTCATATCCCCATGGTCGACGAAGGCGGTGGAGCCGGACAGCGGAGGAGGTGCGCGGCGGTGACGGGCGAGTCGGTACGGCGTTGGCGGCCGGGTTTCCCGCTGGACGTCGCCCGGACGCTGCTGCCGCTGCGCCGGGGCCCCGCCGACCCGGCGTACCGCACCACCGGCGACGGCGCGCTCTGGCGGGCGTCCCGGACCCCGGCCGGGATCGGCACGCTGCGGGTGCTGGCGCGACCGGCGGCCGGCGAGGTGGAGGCGACCGCCTGGGGCCCGGGTGCGACGTGGCTGCTGGAGCGGCTGCCGGTGCTGCTGGGCGCGCAGGACGACCCGGAGGCCCTGGTGCTGCCGCCCGGACCGCTGCGGGACGCCCAGCGCCGCACCGCCGCGGTCCGCCTCACCCGCACCGGGCTGGTCCTGGAGTCCCTCGTCCCGGCGATCCTGGAACAGAAGGTGACCACCGACGAGGCCTACCGCGCCTGGCGCACCCTGCTACGGGACTTCGGCACCGCGGCGCCGGGCCCGGCCGAGGGCATGCGGGTGGCGCCGTCGGCCCGGGAGTGGGCGCTGGTGCCGAGCTGGGAGTGGCACCGCGCGGGGGTGGACCCGAAGCGCTCGGCGACGGTCATGCGCGCCGTCCGGCTGGCGCCCCGGCTGGAGGAGGCCGCCGCGATGAACCACGCCGAGGCCTTCGCCCGGCTCACCGCCGTCCCGGGGGTCGGCCCCTGGACGGCCGCCGAGACCCTGCAGCGCAGCAACGGCGACCCGGACGCGGTCTCGGTCGGCGACTTCCACCTGCCCAACCTGGTCGGCTGGGCCCTGGCCGGCCGCCCCCGCAGCGACGACGCCCAGATGCTCGCCCTGCTGGAGCCCTACCGCCCGCACCGCCACCGCCTCTGCCGCCTCCTGCTGGCGACCACCCCCCACGCCCCCCGCTACGGCCCCCGCCTCACCCCCAACGACCACCGGCGGCGATGAACTACGCCGTAGTACACTGCCTCGCATGGAAGCAACCATGCGGGAGCTGAACCAGCAGACGGCCAGGGTGATAGGAGCCGTCGAGCGGGGCGAGACCGTCACCGTCACCAAGGACGGCAGGCATGTGGCCACCATCCTGCCGCCGAGCCTGGCCGCACCCGTCTACCCCTTCCGGACCGATCCGATGGGGGAGGAGCTCGACGACATGCCGGTCATCCCCGGCGGCGGCGGGCGCATTCTGGCCGACCTCGACCAGCACATGGAAGGATTCGGCAGGTGACCGACGTCGCGGTGGTCGGTGACACCGGCGCCCTGCTCGCCGCATACGCCGGTGAGGAACCCGACCACGACGCCTGCCTGAAGGCCTTGCGTACGGTCGGCCATCTGGTCATCTCGCCGCTGGTGCTGGCCGAGCTGGACTACCTCGCGCACCGGACACTCGGAGCCGCGATGGCGATGCGCGTTCTGGACGACATCATCGACCGATGTGCGATCGGCCGCTTCGAGGTGCCCGAGGTGGGTGCGCACCTTGCCACCGCGCGGGCGGTCATGCGGCAGTACCCGGACCTGGACATCGGCCTGACGGACGCCATCAACGTCGCGCTGGCCGCGGAGTTCAGGACCGACGCCGTGCTGACCGTCGACCGTCGCCACTTCCGTGCGATCAGGCCGCTGACCAACCACAAGGCCTTCCGGCTGCTGCCGGACGACCTCGACGGCTGATCCTCACCGCACCTCGATGAAGGTGTCGGCGCCGCGGTCCGGGCGTTCGCGCCTCACCCCCGACGACCACCGGCGGCGATGAACCGGAAGCGCTGTGCGGTGTACACGCCGATGTGTACGCTTGATGCATGACTGACGCACTGAGCATCCGGGAACTGCGTGCGAACCTCGCCGAGGTGGTCACCCAGGCCGAGGCCGGCGAGATCACCGTGATCACTCGGAAGGGCGAGCGGGTCGGAGCGGTCGTGCCGATCGAGATCCTCGATGCCATCGAGGATGCCGCCGACGAACTGCTCGCCCGTGAGGCCGAGCAGCACCGGAACGATCCCACCGTGACCATGGCCGAGCTCCTGGCCGACCTGTTCGACTCGCCCAAGGACTCCTCCGGGAGCGCTGCGTGAAGTACGCGTTCCGCTTCACCTCGCACGCCAGGCGCCAGCTGCGTGACATCAGCCAGGTCGATGCGATGCGGATCCTCACCGCACTCACTGTTCTCGGCGAGGACCCTTACGCCGATGGCCCGGATGTCAAGAAGCTGGCGGGTCACGACGGCCTCTACCGCCTCCGCGTCGGCGTCTACCGTGTGGCCTACGAGATCCACGACGGCGTGCTGGTGATCCTCGTGGTGGCCGTTGGCAATCGCCGCGAGATCTATCGCGGTCTCTGAACCGCTACCGCACCTCGATGAAGGTGTCGGCGCTGCGGTCCGGGCGTTCGCGCGGGGGTTCGGCGGGGCGGCCGACGGCGATGGCGCCCATCGGGTCCCAGCCGTCCGGGAGGTCGAGGGCCGCGCGGACGGTGTCGCGGCAGAACATGGTGGACGACACCCAGGCGGAGCCGTAGCCCTCGCCGGTGAGGGCGACCAGGAGGTTCTGCACGGCGGCGCCGGCGGCGACGGTGAACATCTCCCGTTCGGCGGCGGCGCGCCGCTGGTCGGGGTAGTGGTGCGAGCCGTCCATGACGAGGCAGGGCACCACCAGGTAGGGCGCCTCGCGCAGGACGTCGCCGCGGGCGGTGCGGCGGGCGATCCGGGCGTCGTCCCAGCCGTCGAGTTCGCGCAGGTCGCGCTGCCAGGCGGCGAGCATCGCGTCGAGCAGCCGGGTGCGGGCCTGCGCCGTCTCCAGCAGGACGAACCGCCACGGCGTGGTGTGGTGCGGGGCGGGCGCGGTGACGGCGGCGGCGACGGCGCGGCGCACGGCGCCGGGGTCGACCGGGGTGTCGGTGAAGGAGCGGACGGTGCGCCGCAGGGTGACGGCCTGGCGCAGCGCCTCGGAGGTGCCGAGCCGGAACATGTCGTCGACGGCGGAGCGGACCAGCGGCCGGGTGCCGTCGCCGTCCTCGGCGGTGACGAGGTGGCTGAGCCCGCGGACGACGGCGACCGGCACGCCGCTGGTCTTGCCCTTCACCAGGTCGGCGGCGGCGGCGAGTTCGTCGGCGGTGGCGGTGACGGTGAGCGCCAGCTCGTTGCCGTGGCTGTCGGTGCGCCCGCGGTGGTCCTCCAGCACGGACAGCCCGGCGGCGCCGATGGCGACGTCGGTGAGCCCGGTGCGCCAGGGCCGGCCGAAGGTGTCGGTGACGACGACGGCGAGCCGGCGGCCGGTGAGCTGCTGGAGCCGCCCGCGCAGGGCGCGGGCGGAGGCGTCCGGGTCCTCGGGCAGCAGCAGGACGGTGCCGGGGGCGGTGTTGGAGGCGTCGACGCCGGCGGCGGCCATGACGAAGCCGTTGCGGTTCTCGACGATCCGGGCGTGGCCGCGCCGGGCGACCACCCGGACGGTCTCGGCCTCGATCGCGGCCTCGCGGTCGGCGGCGTGCAGCAGCCGGCCCTCGGCCTTGCTGACGATCTTCGAGGTGACGATCAGGATGTCGCCGTCCTGGTACTCGCCGGCCTTGGCGAGCAGCGCGGCGAGGTCGGTCCCGGCGTCGATCTCCGGCAGCCCTTCGACCGGCAGGATCTGCAGGCTCATGCGCCCGCCCCGCTGCGCCCGCGCCCGCTCACTTGCGCACCTGCTCGGCGAGGGCGAGGGCGGCCCGGGCCATCTCGGCGGTGGCCTCGACGTCGGTCATCAGCAGCGGGACGGCCCGGCAGGCGATCCCGGCGGCTTCGACGGCGGCGACCGAGGCCTGGTCGGCGGTGTCGACGAGCCAGCCGTCGATGAGTGCGGAGCCGTAGTTCAGTGCGACCGCCTCCGCGGTGGCCTCGACGCCGACGGCGGCGAGCACCTTGTCGGCCATGCCGCGCACCGGGGCGCCGCCGATGATCGGGGAGAGCCCGACGACGGGGGCGGGGGCGGCGGCGACGGCCTCCCGGATGCCGGGGACGGCGAGGATGGTGCCGATGGAGACGACCGGGTTGGACGGCGGGAAGAGGATGACGTCGGCGGCGGCGAGGGCCTCCAGGACGCCGGGCGCGGGCTTCGCGGTGTCGGCGCCGACCGGGATGATCGCCTCGGCGTCGACGGCGGCGTGCAGCCTGACCCAGTACTCCTGGAAGTGGATCGCCCGGGTGCCCTGCTCGTCGGTGATCCGCACGTGGGTCTCGACCCGGTCGTCGCTCATCGGCAGCAGCCGTACGCCGGGCTTCCAGCGCACGCACAGCGCCTCGGTGACCTGGCTGAGGCTGTAGCCGGCGGTGAGCATCTGGCTGCGGACGAGGTGGGTGGCGAAGTCGCGGTCGCCGAGCCCGAACCACTCGGGGCCGACGCCGTACTCCTTCATCTCGGCCTTGATCGACCAGGTCTCGTCGGTGCGGCCCCAGCCCTGCTCCTCGTGGATGCCGCCGCCGAGGGTGTACATCACGGTGTCGAGGTCGGGACAGACCTTGAGGCCGTAGAGGTGGATGTCGTCGCCGGTGTTGCCGATGACGGTGATCTCGTCCTGCGGTCCGACCGCCGCGAGGAGTCCGCGCAGGAAGCGCGCTCCGCCGATTCCGCCTGCCAGTGCCACGATGCGCATGGGTTCATCCTGCCACGGTCCGACTGCCCGTCAGCCCGGTCGCCGGCCCGGTCGCCGGCGGGTGCGACGGCGGGTGCGGCGGCGGGTGCGGCGGCCGGGCTGACGCGGGCGGGTGCTCAGTGTGCCTCGGCCTGGGCCTGCGGGTGCTGCTCGGGGACGGCGGTGCCGCCGTACTGGTTCATCTCGGTGAGGCCCGGGGTGTAGAGGTGGATGGAGACGGCGGGTTCGAGCGTGCCGTTGACCACCTCGTGGAGGTAGCCGGAGGAGAAGACCCGCTGCCCGCCGGGGCGCAGGGTGCGGGCTCCCTCGCCGGCGCGGGTGAGCGAGCGCTCGATCAGCTCGCCCTGGACGACGGTCATCACGCCGGAGGACTCGCCGTGGTCGTGGAAGCCGCTGCTCTGGCCGGGCAGCCAGCTGAGCAGCCAGACCTCGTAGCCGGGGCCGGTCTCCAGCCGGGCGTACCAGCGGGTGAGCGCGTCGTAGCGGACCAGGGGTTCCCAGCGGGCGCGGTCGGCGGCGATCTCGCGGATCAGCCGGGCGTGGCCGGCCACGGTGGTGGGGTGGCGGGGCAGGTCGGTGCGGGCCAGGTGCGGGAAGGCGAGCGGGTCGCCGGCGATGGAGACGTCGCTGAGGCCGTCGGTCCAGCCCCGGGCGGGCGCGGCGGGCACGGCGGGGGAGGGGTTTGGGCGGGCGAGTTTGTTGCGGTCGCGGTTCCGCTTGCGGATGCGGGTCATACGCACGGGAGTCGTCCTCGGAGTGGCGGCTGGTTCGTCGGGGATCAGCCGGATCCGGGATGTCCTGGGACGGGAATCGCGGGCGGCCTCTGTGCTTCCTGGGGGCGGCGCGCGGTGGGACGCGGGCGCCTAGATACAGCAGGAGCAGAGGCGACAACAAGAGTTCACGGCACGGCGGAGCGTGGAACCGCTCCGGGGGCTGGCGAACTCTGACATAGGGGAAAGGAGACCGCATCCGTGGGGCCGGTGTCAAACACAGGGATGCGGCATTCGAGAGGGTTACGCCAAGAAGTTGCCCGGATGGGGTGATAAATCACGCTCTATGTTTCGATGGGAAGATCGCCGGGAAGGCAGGGCGATGACCGGCCTGTGATGGTGACCGAGCGTCACTCGCCGAAGGGTTGTGGCTGGTTCGACGCCGTTCAGGGCTTTCGGATCGAAGGTCCAATGTGTCCGAATATGTACACTATTCGTAACGGCTTGGTGCCGGGGAGTGAATCCTCGCCCCAATACCAGAGCTCGGCTTGACTGAGCCAGAGTGACGCAACTGTAATTTCACTCGTGTCGTCGGCCGCACGAGGCAACGGCAACCACGGGGACGCCAAGTAGGGGCAGAGGAGGCGCGCCACATGAGCGAGCTCTTTGAGCTGTTGATCGGTGACGGCATCGCGGAGGAGGAAGAGGAACTCGGTTGGCAGGAGCGCGCGTTGTGCGCCCAGACCGACCCCGAGTCCTTCTTCCCCGAGAAGGGCGGCTCCACGCGCGAGGCCAAGAAGGTCTGCCTCGCCTGCGAGGTCCGTTCGGAATGCCTGGAGTACGCCCTCGCCAATGACGAGCGGTTCGGCATCTGGGGCGGACTCTCCGAGCGCGAGCGCCGTCGGCTCAAGAAGAGCGCGGTCTGACCGGGGCGGCCGCCGACCCCCGCTGACCCTTCGACAACCACACGGCAGTACGGGCGCCTCACCGCGGCGGTGGGGCGCTTTCGTGTTCCCTGTCGGCTCTTCACCGGTCCCGCACCGGCACCGCGGACGAAGCCGCCATCCGGAGCCGTTAGTGTGGTGCGCCATCCGGTTGCCGTTCACCGGCTGTGTCCACCGAGAACTGAGGCCCGCGCACTCGATGACCGTCTACAGCCACCAGAGCGGCTTCACCGCTGCCAGGCCGCCCGCCTACCCGCGCCACCTGGTCACCGCGGTGATCGTCTCGCACGACGGGGCCCGCTGGCTGCCGCAGGCCCTCGCCGGCCTGCTCGGCCAGGACCGCCAGGTCCAGCGGGTGCTCGCGGTCGACACCGGTTCCACCGACAACTCTCCGCAACTGCTCGCGGACACCCTCGCCGACTGGCTGCCCGAGAGCGGCCCGCTGCTCCTCGGCCGCCGGGCCGGCTTCGGCACCGCCGTCGCCGAGGCCGTCTTCGGCAGCCCGCCGCTGCGCCCGGAGGACCTGCCGTACCGGCTCGACCCCTCCGGCTACGACCCGGTCACCGGCGGCTGGGACGACTTCGGCGACCCGCTCGCCCAGGAGGACGACCTCGGCCGCGGCGGCCCGCGCGAGACCCAGCCCGTCGAATGGCTCTGGCTGCTGCACGACGACTGCGAGCCGCAGACCGACGCGCTGCGCCGGCTGCTCCAGGTCGCCGACTCCACCCCCAGCGCCGCCGTGGTCGGCCCCAAGCTGCGCAGCTGGTACGACCGCCGCCAGCTGCTGGAGGTCGGCGTCACCATCGCCCGCTCCGGCCGCCGCTGGACCGGCCTCGACCGCCGCGAGCAGGACCAGGGCCAGCATGACCAGGTCCGCCCGGTGCTCGCCGTCTCCAGCGCCGGCATGCTGGTGCGCCGCGACGTCTTCGAGGAACTCGGCGGCTTCGACAAGGCGCTGCCGCTGATGCGCGACGACGCCGACTTCTGCTGGCGGGTCAACGCCGCCGGCCACCGCGTGGTGGTCGCCCCTGACGCCGTGCTGCGGCACGCCGAGGCGGCCAGCCGCGAGCGCCGCGCCATCGACTGCGGCCCCGCCCACCCGCACCGGGTGGACAAGGCCGGCGCCGTCTACACCCTGCTCGCCAACTGCAAGGGCGCGCTCTTCCCTTACGTCCTGCTGCGGCTGGTGCTCGGCACCCTGCTGCGGGCCGTCACCAACCTGCTCGGCAAGGACCCGCGCCAGGCCTTCGACGAGCTCACCGGCCTCGGCCACGAACTCGTCCGCTTCCCCCGGCTGCTGGCCGCGCGCAAGCAGCGCGCCCGCACCCGGGCCGCCGACGCCCTGGACGACCGCACGCTCTTCCCGCCGCCCGGCGCCACCGCCCGGCTCGCCGTCGAGGGCGTGATCGGCTCCCTCGGCATAGGGGGAGGGGACGACACCGGCCGGCACGGCACGGTCGAGGCCGGGCCGGGCGGCGAGGACGACGAGGACCTGGTCGTCGAGCAGTTCACGCTGATCAAGAAGCTGGCCCGGCGTCCGGCGCCGGTGCTGTTCGCGGCCCTGCTGGTGTTCGCCCTGATCGCCTGCCGCGGCCTGTTCGGCAGCGGCGAGCTGTTCGGCGGCGCCCTGCTGCCGGCCACCGACGGCGCCGGCGGCCTCTGGTCGATGTACGCGGACGCCTGGCACCCGATCGGCACCGGCTCCGCCGCCGCCGCGCCGCCGTACCTCGGCGTGCTCGCGGTGCTGTCCTGGGTGCTGTTCGACCACGCCGACCTCGCGCTCACCCTGCTGGTCATGCTCACCGTGCCGCTGTCCGCGGTCAGCGCCTACCTGGTGTCCCGGCCGCTGCTGGACTCCAAGCTCGTCCGGGCCTGGGCCAGCGCCGCCTACGCGCTGCTGCCCGCCGCGACCGGCGCGCTCGCCCAGGGCCGGATCGGCACCGCCGTCCTCGCCGTGCTGCTGCCGCCGCTGGCCCGCGCCGCCGCGATCGCGGCCGGTCTCGGCATCCGCGACGAGAGCGCCGCCAAGGGCGCCCGCCCGGGGTGGCGGCCGGTCTGGATGACCGTCCTGCTGCTCACCCTGGCCACCTCCTTCGTGCCGTTGACCTGGGCGCTCGCCCTGCCGCTGTGCCTGGCGACGCTGGTCGTCGCGGTGGTCCGCGGCGGTGCCTTCGGCTCGGGCGGCGCCGCGCTGCGCCTGCTCGGCCTGCGCGTCCTGGTGATCCTCGCGCTGCCCGTCCTGGTGCTGGCGCCGTGGTCGCTGTCGGTGCTGGCGCACCCGCAGTGGCTGCTGCTGGAGGCCGGCCTGCCCGGCCTGCACGGCACCGGTGCGAGCGCGGCCGGCCTGCTGCTGGTCAACCCGGGCGGCGCCGGGGTGCCGCCGGTCTGGCTGTCGGCCGGCGTGGTGCTCGCCGCGCTCGCCGCGCTGCTGCGCGCCGACCGCCGCCGTGCGGTGCTGTCCGCCTGGGGTGCGGCCGGTGCGGGTCTGGTCTTCGCGGTCGCGGTGGCGGGCACCTCCGTCACCCCGGCCTCCGGCGGCCCGGCGGTGCCCGCCTGGGCCGGTCCGGCCTCGCTGATCGCCGGGATCGCCCTGCTGGCGGCCGCCGCGATCGGTGCCGACGGCGCCAACGCCCGCGTGGCGGGGATCGCCTTCGGCTGGCGCCAGCCGGTGGCCGCGCTGGTGGTGGCCGCCGCGGTGCTGGCCCCGCTGGGCACCGGCCTGTGGTGGGCGCTCACCGGCGCCGGCAAGCCGCTGCACCGGGCCCAGGCCGGCCAGGTGCCCGCGTTCATCGCGGAGGAGGCCGGCACCACCGACCGCTCCCGCACCCTGGTCGTCACCGGCGACCCGGGCGGCGGCGCGGTCCGCTACACCGTGGTCCGCGGCGCGGGCCTGACGCTCGGCCAGGCCGAGTCCACCGTCGACCCGTCGACCGGCACCCAGGACGGCCTGAACAAGATGGTCGGCAGCCTGCTGGCCGGTTCCGGCGCCGACCAGGCCGGTGCGCTCTCCGGCTACGGCATCGCCTACGTGCTGGTCCAGCAGTCGGTGATCGGCACCTACAAGGACGTCCTGGACACCACCCCCGGCCTGGTGAAGGCCAACCAGGACGGCGACTCCGCGCTCTGGCAGGTCACCGGCGCCCCCGCCGTCCGCGCGGTGATCACCGCTCCGGGCGCCGCCCCGGTGGTCGTCCCGGCCGGGGCCCGCGACCTCACCGCCACCGTCCCGGCCGGCCCGGACGGCCGGGTGCTGCGGCTCGCCGAGTCCGCCGCCCCCGAGTGGAAGGCCACCGTGGGCGGCACCGCGCTGGAGTCCGTCACGGTCGACGGCTGGGCGCAGGGCTTCAAGCTCCCGGCCGGCGGCGGCAAGCTGACCGTCACCCGGGAGGACGGCTTCGCGCACACCGGCTGGATCTGGGCCCAGGTGCTGCTCGGCCTGACCATCCTGGTGCTGGCCCTGCCCGGACGCCGCAGCCACAAGGACGACGACCTGCCCGAGGAAGTGGTGGCCGCCGCCGCGCTGGCCGCCGCGGCCCAGGCGCAGGCGCCCGCCCCCGGCAGCCGCCGGGCCCGCCGGATGGCCGAGCGCGGCGAGGGCGGCGAGGACGGCGGGGTGTACGAGGGCCCGCCGGGCGCGATCCCGGCGCAGCCGGCCGGCGAGCCGATGGCCGAGGCGGTCCAGGCGGCCGCCGCCGTCCAGGAGACCGAGCCGTACGCCGACCCGTACCAGACGTACCAGCAGGCCGACCCGTACAGCTACGACCAGTACGCGGCCCAGCAGCCGGTGGCCGCGCCGTACGGCGGCCAGGGGTACGACGGCCAGGGCTACGAGGGCTACCAGCCGCAGGCGTACCCGCAGCAGGGCTACGAGCAGCAGCCGTACCCGCAGGAGCAGCAGTACGGCTACGAGCAGCAGCCCTACCAGCAGACGGAGCACCAGCAGCCGTGGGTGCCGGGGCAGCCGCAGGCCGAGCCCTACTACGACCCCAACGACCCGAACGACCCCAACGGCACGGGCCGGTACCCGCACCAGCACGGATCGGGGAGCTGACCCGCGATGAAGAAGCCCGCATTCAGGAAGAAGTCCGCGCCCGAGGCCGTCGAGCCGACGGAGGCCGCAGAGGCCGTCGAGGCCGGGCAGTCCGGGCCCGCCCCGGCCCAGGCGCCGGAGCCCGCGGCCTCCGCCCGGCCGGCCGGGCGGTCCGGGGGCACCAGGACCACGCAGTCCCTGCTGGCCGCGGCCGTCGTGCTCGCGGCGGTGTTTGGGATCGCCGAGACGCGCCCGCCGGCCGCCCCCGCCAAGGCGGACGGCGGCGTCGCCCCGACCACCGCGCAGGTCGAGCGCACGGCGGCGGTCTGCCCGCAGCCGCTCCAGGGCCTGACCGGCTCGACCACGCTCACCGCCTACACCCCCGACGGGTCGGGCGGACCCTCCTCCTGGGCCGGCTGGCTCTCCGACGCCGCCGCGCCCGCGACCCCGCCGACCACCGCCCCCTCCGCCCCGGCGTCCGGCGCCCCCGCCGCGCCGTCCGGCTCGGCCGCCCCGGCCGCCCCGGACAAGGGCGCCGCGCCCGCCGACGCCCGGCTGACCCTGGCCAAGCCCGGCGCCCCGGCCACCGGCCCGGCCGCCAACGGCGACACCGCGCCCGGCACCGGGGCCGTCGCCACCGGAGCCCTCGCCCCCGGCTTCACCGTCACCCAGACCACCGTGGTCACCGAGCAGCGCGGCCTCGGCCTGTCCGGCCTCACCTGCACCCCCGCCGGGACAAGCTTCTGGTTCGCCGGGGCCAGCACGGCCGGCGACCGGGTCGACTACGTCAGCCTGGTGAACACCGAGTCCTCCGCCGCCGTGGTCGACATCAAGCTGTACGGCGACAAGGGCCTGATCGAGAACGACGCCGCCAACGGCATCACCGTCGCCCCCGGCAGCTCCCAGTCCGTGCTGCTGCCGACGATCAGCAAGGGCGCGGTCAACGACCTCGCCGTGCACGTGGTCGCCCGCAGCGGGCGGGTCGGTGCCGCGCTGCACGCCGCCGACGGTGCCAAGGGCGCCGACTGGATCCCGGCCTCGGCCGAGCCGGCGGCCACCCAGGTGCTGCCCGGCCTGCCCGCCGACACCTCCGCCGCCCACCTGGTGGTCTGGGCGCCGCCGGAGGACGACGCCGACCTGAAGATCCAGCTGTCCGGCAAGAACGGCTGGTTCACCCCGGCCGGCAACGAGTCCATCCACATCAAGGCGGGCATGGTGGCCGCCGTCGACCTCGGCAAGGTCACCCGAGACGAGGTCGCCGGGCTGCGGCTGTCGCCCACCGACGACAAGCACCCGACCCGGGTCGTGGCCGGCCTGCGGGTCGACCGGGCCGGGGGCGGCGGCAAGAGCGACGCGGCCTGGCTCACCGGTACCGGCCCGGTCGGGGCCCGCGCCACGGTCGCCGACAACCGGGCCGGCGCGTCCACGCTGTTCCTGACCTCCGCCGGCGACGCCGCCACCGTCCGGGTCACCGCCTCGGCCGGCAGCGGCGGCGGCACCCCGGTGAGCAAGGACGTCCAGCTGCCGGCCGGCGGCACGGTCGCCCTCCCGGCGCCCGAGCCCGGTGGGCTGAACGGCAGCTTCGCGCTCACCGTCGAGACCGTCTCCGGCGGCCCGGTGATGGCCGCCCGGATGCTCTCGCTGCCCGCCAAGGACGTGCCGATGTTCACCATCCAGGCGCTGCGCGACGACCACAGCACCGTCAGGGTCCCGCAGGCCGGCCAGGATCCGGGCGTCGTCCTGCGCTGACCGACCGGATGGGGCGGTACCCGGCAGGCCCGGGTACCGCCCCGTCCGCGTGCTCAGTCCTCGTCGTAGCGCGGGTCGATGGCGTCCGGGGACAGTCCCAGCAGCTCTGCCACCTGCTCGATCAGGATCTCGTGCACCAGCGCCGCGCGGTCCTCCCGGGTCTTCGCCCGGATCTCCACCGGCCGCCGGTACACCACGATCTGGCTCTTGCGCCCCTGCTTGCCCGGCAACACCCGCCCCAGCGGCACGCCGTCCTCGCCGTCGGCCGCGTCGGGCTCGTGCAGCGGCACCTCCTGGACGGCGAACTCCACTTCGATCAGCTGCGGCCAGCGCCGTTCAAGACGCTCCACCGATTCGCGCACGTAGTCGTCGAACAGTTCGGAGCGGGTGAGCGAGATCGGCACCTGGGGCGGCGCCAGCGGGCCGCGCAGCCCCCTGCCGTGCCGGTCGCGATGCCGGGGACGGCGCGAGGGTCCCGTCGATGACTGCGGTGCAGAGCTGTCCATATCACTGCCGAGGGTAGTCCTTGGACGGTCGGAAGTGGACTACTCCGACGGGGAAACGCCCGAGGCGGCGGAGGCGTGGACCGGCGTGCGGACCGCGACACGGCACACCCGCCGGACAGGCGGTCTTCGCTCCCCGGCGAGGAGTGCGGTACCGTCCACCCTCGTGAGCTCTGTACGTCGTTGTTCGCGGACCGCGTGCGGCCGGCCGGCCGTCGCGACGCTGACGTACGTCTACGCGGACTCCACCGCTGTCCTGGGCCCGCTCGCCACCTACGCCGAGCCGCACTGCTACGACCTGTGCGCCGAGCACGCCGAGCGCCTCACCGCCCCGCGCGGCTGGGAGGTCGTCCGGCTGGCCGCCGAGGCCGGGCCGCTGCGCCGCAGCAGCGACGACCTGGAGGCCCTCGCCAACGCCGTCCGCGAGGCCGCCCGGCCGCAGACCCCCCGTCAGGGCCGCGGGTCCGAGGGCGAGTCCACCGAGGGCGGCCGCCGCGGCCACCTGCGCGTCCTGCGCTCGCCGGACAACTGACGCCGCACAGCCGACGCCGTACCCCGCCCGGGCCTGCACCGGGCGTTCGTCCGACTTGGGTACGCTGCCCGTCTACCGTCACCGCGGACCGTCGACCGAACGGGCGGTGACCCCGACGTATCGTGACCGTGGGCGGCCAGCCGCCGATCACACGCACACCGACCAGTACAGAGACCAGGGTGGAGCCGCAGTGCGCGACCTCAAGCAGCTCGTGAAGGCCTACGACGTCCGAGGCGTCGTCCCGGACCAGTGGGACGAGCACCTGTCCCGGGCCTTCGGCGCCGCGTTCGTGCAGGTCACCGGCGCGTCCGCGATCGTCGTCGGCCACGACATGCGCCCCTCCTCCCCGTCGCTCACCCGGGCGTTCGCCGAGGGCGCCGCCGCCTACGGTGCCGACGTGGTCCAGATCGGCCTCTGCTCGACCGACCAGCTCTACTACGCCAGCGGCAAGCTCGACCTGCCCGGCGCGATGTTCACCGCCAGCCACAACCCGGCCCAGTACAACGGCATCAAGCTGTGCCGGGCCGGCGCCGCCCCGGTCGGCCAGGACACCGGCCTCTCCGAGATCCGCGAGCTGGTCGAGTCCTGGACGGGCGAGGACGACACCGTCACCGTCCCGGCCAAGGACGTCAAGCCCGGTGCGCTGTCCGAGCAGGACACCCTGCGCGGCTACGCCGACCACCTGCTGGGCCTGGTCGACCTCACCGCGATCCGCCCGCTCAAGGTCGTCGTGGACGCGGGCAACGGCATGGGCGGCCACACCGTGCCGACCGTCTTCGACGGCCTGCCGATCGAGCTCGTCCCGATGTACTTCGAGCTGGACGGGACCTTCCCCAACCACGAGGCCAACCCGCTCGACCCGAAGAACATCGTCGACCTCCAGGCCAAGGTCCGCGAGGTCGGCGCCGACCTCGGCCTGGCCTTCGACGGGGACGCCGACCGCTGCTTCGTCGTCGACGAGCGCGGCGAGCCGGTCTCCCCGTCCGCCATCACCGCCCTGGTCGCCGCCCGCGAGATCGCCCGCGCCCAGGCCGCCGGCGAGGCCGAGCCGACCGTCATCCACAACCTGATCACCTCCTGGACCGTCCCCGAGGTGGTCCGCGAGCTCGGCGCCAACCCGGTGCGCACCCGGGTCGGCCACTCCTTCATCAAGCAGGAGATGGCCGTCACCGACGCCGTCTTCGGCGGCGAGCACTCCGCGCACTACTACTTCCGCGACTTCTGGCGCGCCGACACCGGCATGCTGGCCGCGCTGCACGTGCTGGCCGCGCTCGGCGGGCAGCCCGGCACGCTGTCCGCGCTCACCGCCGAGTACGACCGCTACGCCGCCTCCGGCGAGATCAACAGCACCGTCGCCGACCAGGCCGCCAGCACCGCCGCCGTCCGCGCCGCCTACGCCGGCCTGGAGGGCACCACCGTCGACGAGCTGGACGGCCTCACCGTGGCCGGCCCTGACTGGTGGTTCAACCTGCGCGCCTCCAACACCGAGCCGCTGCTGCGCCTGAACGCTGAGGCCAAGGACCCGGCGAAGATGGCCGAGCTGCGCGACGGCGTGCTCGCCATCGTCCGCGCCTGACCGAGGCCTCCTGTGCCCCGGCCGGTAGGGTTGCCTATCGGCCGGGGCACCGCCGTGCCACCCCCCGACTTTTGGAGAGCCCCATGAAGCTCGAATCCTTCCTGCTGGAGATCCTGGTCTGCCCGCAGTGCCGGGCCGCGCTCACCGAGGGCGGCACCGAGGAGCAGCCCGAGCTGCTCTGCACCGGCGCGGACTGCGGCCTCGCGTACCCGGTCCGGGACGGCATTCCGGTCCTGCTGGTGGACGAGGCCCGCCGCCCGGCCTGATCCTTGGGGCGAAGCCCCCACCCCGCCAGCCCAGCGCGCACAGGACAGCAGCCGGAGGCCCGCCGCATGCTCGACGACACCCTGCTCGACGACCCGGCCGCCCTGCAGCGCGCCGACCGCGACCGCGCCCTGCTGGCCCTGGCCGGCGCCGGCGCGCGGGTCCGCACCGCGCTGCGGCTGGCCGACGCGGCCGGCCTGGACCGGCTGCGCCCGGACGGCCGCCCGCGCGCCGTCCTGGTCGCGGGCCACGGCAGCGCCCTGACGGCGGGCGAGATCCTGACCGCGCTGGCCGGCCACGCCGGCCTGATCACCACGCTGCCGCCGACCGAGGCGGCCGCCCCGCGCGCCGACCGGGCCGGCGCGCCGCCCGCCTTCACCGCCGGGCTCGGCTGGCAACTGCCCGGCTGGGCCGGCCCGCTGGACCTCCTGGTGGTCAGCTCCGCCGACGGCGGCGAACCGGGCCTGGTCGGCCTCGCCGAGCAGGCCTACGCGCGCGGCTGCGCGATCGTGGTCACCGCCCCGGCGGGCAGCCCGCTGGCCGAGGCCGCGCTGCAGGTGCGCGCGCTGCCGCTGCCGTACGTGGCCTCCGCGCTGCCCGAGGACGAGGCGCCCGCCGGCCCGGCCGCCGAGCCGGACCTCCCCGCCGAGGACCCGGCCGCGCTGTGGTCCCACCTCGCCCCGCTGCTCGCGCTCGCCCAGAAGATCGGCATCACCCAGCTGCCGTACGACGCGCTGCCGGCCGTCGCCGACCTGCTGGACGCGACCGCCGTCCGCTGCCGCCCCGACGCCGCCGCGTACACCAACCCGGCCAAGGGCCTGGCCGCCCGGCTGGCCGGGACGGTCCCGCTGCTGTGGGCCGAGGGCCCGATCGCCGGGGCCGTCGCCACCCGCTTCGCCGCCCAGCTCGCCGAACGGGCCGGCCGCCCGGCGCTGGCCGGGCCGCTGCCGCAGGTGCTCACCGCCCACCGCGGCATGTTCACCGGCCAGTTGGGCGCGGGCGCGGACCCGGACGACTTCTTCCGCGACCGGGTCGACGAGCCGGATCCGCTGCACCTCCAGGTCCTGCTGCTGCGGCACGTCCCGGGGGCGCCCGGTGCCCAGTCCGGTGTCCGTCCCGGCGGCGCGCCCGAGGAGCAGGGCGGGCCGGCCGAGGTGCCGGAGGACGACGCGGGCCCGCGCAGCTTCGGCGTCACCCGCGCGCACCGGCTGGCCGGCGCCCACGACGTCCGGCTGACCGAGTACGCGACCAGCCGGCCGGACCCGCTGCACGCGCTCGCCGACCTGGTCGCGCTGACCGACTTCGCCGCCGTCTACCTCGGGCTCGCCGCCGCGCAGTCCTGAGCCGCGCAGTCCTGAGCCGCGCCGCACGGCCGGTACGGTAAGCGCTCGACGGAGCAGCGCGACCAGCCATTGCGGCGGAGGGACCCGAAGCATGAGTACAGAAGGCGGCACCAAGGCACTGGTCGCGGCACTGTCCGCGAACCTGGCGATCGCGGTGGCCAAGTTCACCGCCTTCGGCTTCACCGGCTCCTCGTCGATGCTGGCCGAGGGCGTGCACTCGGTCGCCGACTCGGGCAACCAGGTGCTGCTGCTGATCGGCGGCAAGCGGGCGCGCCGGGAGGCGGACGAGGAGCACCCGTTCGGGTACGGCCGCGAGCGCTATGTCTACGGCTTCCTGGTGGCGATCGTCCTCTTCAGCGTCGGCGGCCTGTTCGCGATCTACGAGGGCTGGCACAAGGTCAACCACCCGGAGAAGCTGGACTCCTGGGGCTGGGCGGTCGGTGTGCTGCTCTTCGCCGTCGCGATGGAGGGCTGGTCCTTCCTCACCGCGATGCGCGAGTCGGCGAAGGCCAAGGGCGGCCAGGGCTGGGTGCAGTTCATCCGCACCGCCAAGGCCCCGGAGCTGCCGGTGGTGCTGCTGGAGGACGCCGGCGCGCTGATCGGCCTGGTGCTCGCGCTGCTCGGCGTCTCGCTCACCGTGGTCACCGGCGACGGCGTCTGGGACGGCGTCGGCACCCTGGGCATCGGCGTCCTGCTGGTGGTGATCGCGGTGGTGCTCGCCCTGGAGACCAAGTCGCTGCTGCTCGGCGAGTCCGCCGACCGGGATTCGGTGCGCCGGATCCGCGAGGCGCTGGTGGACGGCGAGGCCGTCACCGGCGTGATCCACATGCGCACCCTGCACCTGGGGCCGGAGGAACTGCTGGTCGCCGCCAAGATCGCGGTCAACGCGGAGGACAGCGCCGCCCGCGTCGCGCAGGCGATCGACGCGGCGGAGGAGCGGGTCCGGGCCGTCGTCCCGATCGCGCGGGCGATCTACCTGGAGCCCGACGTCTACAGCGCCGAGAAGGCCGCCGCGGGCGAGGACCCGGCGGCCACCCCCGGCGGGCCCGGGCCCGGCGCCTCGCACTGACCGGCGCCGGGCCGCCCCTGGCCGGGGCCGGCCGGGGGCAGACCAGGGGGGCGGCTGGGATCCGCTTGAGGACCCGTCCGGTCCGAGGCCGAAATCGCTCATCGGCGGACGGCCGGTGGGGCCGCCGGTGTAGATTCGTCACCAGAGCCAGAACGTCGCTGCTGATGGCGGTTGATCGGCGGTCTGCCCCTGTGGGGTGTGCCCCGGTCGAGGGAGAGAGGTCCTCCGACGGTTTGTGCTGCGCAGCAGGGAACCGGTCCAGCACCACGGATCCGGCCGCCCCGGCGTAGCCGTGCACCCGTACGGCCCCGCCCCGCTGCGACCGCACACACAGGACCTTGGCCACGCCCACCCCATCAGCGAGGAGCAGACGCATGTCGACCGACACCACCGGTGACTTCAAGGTCGCCGACCTTTCCCTGGCGCCGTTCGGCCGCAAGGAGATCCAGCTGGCCGAGCACGAGATGCCCGGCCTGATGTCGATCCGCGCCGAGTACGCCGAGTCGAAGCCGCTGACCGGCGCCCGCATCACCGGCTCGCTGCACATGACCGTGCAGACCGCCGTCCTCATCGAGACCCTGACCGCCCTGGGCGCCGAGGTCCGCTGGTGCTCCTGCAACATCTTCTCCACCCAGGACCACGCGGCCGCCGCCATCGCGGTCGGCCCGGAGGGCACCCCGGAGAACCCGCAGGGCGTGCCGGTCTTCGCCTGGAAGGGCGAGACCCTCGACGAGTACTGGTGGTGCACCGAGCAGGCCCTGACCTGGCCTGAGGGCAAGACCCCGAACATGATCCTGGACGACGGCGGCGACGCCACCCTGCTGATCCACAAGGGCGTCGAGTTCGAGAAGGCCGGTGCCGCGCCGGACCCGTCCACCGCGGACAACGACGAGTTCCGGATCATCCTGGAGCTGCTCAACCGCACCCTCAAGGACTCCCCGAACAAGTGGACCGAGGTCGCCGCCACCATCAAGGGCGTGACCGAGGAGACCACCACCGGTGTCCACCGCCTGTACGAGATGCACCGTGACGGCCAGCTGCTGTTCCCGGCGATCAACGTCAACGACTCGGTCACCAAGTCGAAGTTCGACAACAAGTACGGCTGCCGCCACTCGCTCATCGACGGCATCAACCGCGCCACCGACGTCCTGATCGGCGGCAAGGTCGCCGTCGTCTGCGGCTACGGCGACGTCGGCAAGGGCTGCGCCGAGTCGCTGCGCGGTCAGGGCGCCCGCGTCATCGTCACCGAGATCGACCCGATCTGCGCGCTCCAGGCGGCGATGGACGGCTACCAGGTCGCCACCCTGGAGGACGTCGTCGAGACGGCCGACATCTTCATCACCACCACGGGCAACAAGGACATCATCATGGCCTCCCACATGGCCCGGATGAAGCACCAGGCCATCGTCGGCAACATCGGCCACTTCGACAACGAGATCGACATGGCCGGCCTGGCGCAGCTGCCCGGCGTCGTGAAGACCGAGGTCAAGCCGCAGGTCCACGAGTGGCGCAAGGCGGACGGCCGCACCATCATCGTCCTCTCCGAGGGCCGCCTGCTGAACCTGGGCAACGCGACCGGCCACCCGTCGTTCGTGATGTCCAACTCCTTCGCGAACCAGACGATCGCCCAGATCGAGCTGTTCACGAAGACCGAGCAGTACCCGATCGGCGTCTACGTGCTGCCCAAGCACCTGGACGAGAAGGTCGCCCGGCTGCACCTCGACGCGCTCGGCGTGAAGCTGACCACCCTGAGCCAGGACCAGGCCGACTACATCGGCGTCCCGGTCGAGGGCCCGTACAAGGCGGATCAGTACCGCTACTGATGCGGTGAACCGCGGCTGACGCGGTGCGGCGTACGCCGGTGGCCGGCACCCCTGCGCGGGGGTGCCGGCCACCGGCGCGTTCGGCGGTCCGTGTTCAGGGCACGATGACGTCGGTGGTCCAGGCGGCGGCGTCCGGGCCGAGGGCCTTGGTGTGGGCGAGCATCCAGGGGAGGCCGCCGAGCTGCTCCAGGGAGGGCGGATCGCCGGCTCCGGTGCCGATGGAGATCTCCACCCCGTTCTGGACGGACTCCAGGGGCGGGTGCGGGTCGGTGTAGGGCGAGCCGTCCGTGCTGGTGTAGACCGGGCGCGGCCCGATCGGCCGCAGGCTGACCGAGACGTTCTTCCCCTCGACCTGGAACATCAGCCACAGGTTCCAGGCCCCGACGCCGTCCGTGTCCGGCCGCGAGAGCATGACGTCGGTGGCCTTGAACGTCTCGGGCAGGCCGGTGAACTGCACCGGCAGCGGGACGTTCCAGTGACCGAACCGGACGCCGGTGGCCACCTGGTGGAGGACTTCGTCGGTGACGTCCCCCGGCACTCCGCCGTTCCCGCTGACCTCGGCCCAGCGGCCCTCGGGAGTCAGCCAGCGCAGCGTCGGCTGGTAGCGCTCGGGCTGGTCGGCGACCACCCGGTAGGCCGGTCGTCCGTTGACCGGTTCGGCGTCGACCTTGCCGAGTTTCACGTTGAACCCCGTCATCGGGGGCTCGGAGCCCGCCGGGTACTGGGAGAGCATGATGCGGGCGGCGTTCTCGCCCACGCCTCGGGCCTGGGCGTAGATGCCGTGGTAGCCGGTCTCGTAGCCGATGTGCTGCTCGCCGCCCACCCAGTCGGGCAGCCAGCCGAAGTGGACCTCGGTGGTCAGCGGGTCGATGCCGCTCACGGTCGGGGTGGGGGTCGGAGTCGGCGTCGAGGACGGCGAGGTGCTCGGGGTGGGCCCCGCCGGCGGTGTCGGGGCGACGGTGCCGCTTCCCGGGGCCAGCAGCGCGGTGGTCGCCACCACCGCCACCGTCACGGCGGCGACGGCGCCGACCGCGGCGCGCTTGCGACGGCGCAGCCGGGCGGTGCCCTCGGCGATCGAGCGGTCGGCGTCGAACCGCGCAGGTGGCGCCGACCCGTCGGCGAGGGCCGTCAGCCGGGCGGTGAGGTCGTGGTGATCCTTGCTGGTCATGGCGTCCTCCCTGCGACGGTGGGGCGGGCGGCGAGCCTGCCGCGGAGGGTGTCCAGGGCCCGGGAGCTCTGGCTCTTGACGTTGCCCGACGAGCAGCCCATGGCGTCGGCGGCCTGGTCGATCGTCAGGTCGCAGTAGTACCGGAGCACCACGGCCGCCCGTTGGCGGGCCGGCAGCGTCGCCAGGGCGTGGCGCAGGTCCAGCGAGGCGTCGAGGTCGACGGGCACGGACTCGGTGTCGAGGTCGGTGCCCGGCCGGCTGGTCCGCCGCCACCAGGAGGTGCGCTGCTCGGCCAGGAAGGTGTTGACCAGCACCCTGCGGGCGTAGCCGTCCAGGTTCTCCATGCGGCCTGCCCGCGACCAGTTCACGTACAGCTTGGTGATGGTCTCCTGGACCAGGTCGTCCGCGCGGTGCCAGTCCCCGCACAGCAGATAGGCGACCTTGCGCAGCCAGCCGCTCCTGGAAGTCACGTACTCCGTGAACTCCTCGTCGCGTGCCTGCTTCGCCATCTGCGCCCCCCTTCTCCCTCGTACCGTCGGCGCTCGTGCGCGCCGTCCACCCCCCTAATGCGGGCACCCGCCCCGAACGTTGCATGCGAATGCGCACGTAGGCTTTCGGACATGCCCAACGGCCGGTACACGCTCCATACAGCCATGACTCCTCTGGGTCACGACCGCGTGCTGCTCGGGGAGGAGCGCTTCAGCTGCGCCCCCGGGGCGGCCGGCTGGCGGTACGTCTCCAAGACCTACGCGCCGGACGGGCGGGTGATCGGCAGCGTCGACCTCACCCTGGACTCGCGGGCCCGCCCGCTGCGGATGGAACTGCGGGCCGGCGGCTGGCAGGTGCGCGGCGGCGCGGTGGACGGCGTCGCCTGGGTCCGGACGGACGCGGCGGACCCGGGCGGCGAGCACAGCGTGGAGGGGCACGACCGGGCGCACGGGTTCACCGGCGGCTCGCCGGCCTTCCTGGTCGCCACCGCCCGGCTGCTGCGGCTGCGGGAGGGGGCGAGCGCGCGGGTGCGGCTGGTCGCGTTCACCGAACCGGTGCTGGCGCCGCGCACCTTCGACCAGGGGTGGCTGCTGGAGGGTGTCGACACGCACCAGACCGACTCCGGGCCGCTGCTGGTCGAGCGGTACCAGGTCGCGGACCTGGAGACCGGCGAGCAGCAGGTCGTGCACCTCGCGGGGGACGTGGTGCTGGCGGCCGACGGGATCGAACTGGAGGAGCTGGCGTCGCCGCCGAACGCCTGGCCGGCGCAGTTCGGGGAGTAGGTCCGGGTTGCGCGGGCCGGGCTGAGTGGGCCGGGCGGCGGGCCCGCGCGGCAGTGTGGTGAGCCTAGGCGGGCGGCGCGAAGCCGGTGTCGGGGGCCGGTGTCGAGGACGGTGCCGGTGCCGGGGCCGGTGCCGGGGTTGGTGCCGGTGCCGGGGACGGCTGGTCGGCGGTGGGCGGGGCGGGCTTCTCGAAGGAGGGGGCGGCCGGCTGGGGCGCGGGAGCCGGCCACGCGGCGGGTGCGGGGGCCGCGGTCCGCTGCCACTGCGCCTGGGCCCGCGTCCACTCCCGGCGCTGGCGCTCGGTGAGCACCGCGCCCAGGTACGCCGCCGGGTGCAGCCCCTGCGCCACCGGGTGACCGGTCCGGGCGGCCAGGTCGCCGGCCAGCCGGGTGGACATCTGGAGCGCCACCGTCGGATCCAACTGGCCTATGCGGCCCAGCAGTTGGCGGATCGCCAGCCAGAGCGGCTCCGGCACCGCGGACAGGTCCATCGCGACCAGCTCCCGGCCCATCGCCTGGAGCAGGTGCGGGTGCACGGGCGGCAGCGGGGGCGGCGTCCCACCGCCCGGGGTGCGCTCGCGGACGACCACCGTCCCGGCGAAGATGTCGCCCAGCCGCTTGCCGTCCGCGTTCACGGCCGAGGTGATCACCGCCGGCACGCCGGTCATGGCGACCAGCTCCATGAAGCCGACCAGCCCGCGCACCAGCGAGTGCCGGAACCGCACCGGGCCGCCGTCGGTGCGCACCACCCGCAGGCCGAGCGCGGCCTTGCCGAGCGAGCGCCCGTGGCTGAAGGTCTCGACCATCACCGGCACGGCCACCAGGAAGAACACCAGCAGCCCGATCAGGGTGGCCGCCAGCGCCGCACCGTCCAGTCCGATCAGGGCGACGCTCAGGGTGAGCGAGACCAGGAACAGGGCGGCGAATTCCACGAGCAGGTCCAGCGTGATCGCCAGCGCCCGGCTGGGAAGCTTCGCCGTCTGCAGGTCGAGGACGACCGCCTCGCCCGTCACCAGGTCGCTCAAGACACCTGTCCGTTCACGTTCGTGGAGCCGTACAGCTCACTCATGGAGGCCGCCGAGGGCGGCACGGACGAGGGGAGGGACGTCACCCGGACCGGCCCCCACGACCTGCTCTCCGCAGTCTGATCCGCAGCCGCAAACATACGGCGCCCGGTGGCCGCACGGGAAGTGAGATCCCGGCGGCCGGGGTGCCCACCGCTCCTGGCATGCTGGGCCGCGCGTGTCCGTACCTACCCGCCCGTCCGCCCGCCCGCGACCGGGCCCCTCGCGCCCACCGCCGACCATGGAGCCGCCGAATGGACCTGGACGTCTTCGTCGCCACCCACCAGGGGGAGTGGGCACGGCTGGACGCCCTCGCCCGACGGCGCCGGCTCAGCGGGGAGGAGGCCGACGAACTGGTCACCCTCTACCAGCGCGCCACCGGCCACCTGGCCAAGGTCCAGGCCGCCGCACCGGACCCGGCCCTGCTCAGCCGGCTGACCGGCCTGGTCTCGCGGGCCCGCAGCGCGGTGACCGGATCGCGCAGCAGCGGCTGGCACGACGTCGCCCGGTATTACACGGTGAGCTTCCCGGCCGCGCTGTACCGCGCGCGCCGCTGGTGGGTGCCGGTCGCGGTCGTCTCGCTGCTGGCCACCGCGGTGCTCGCCTGGTGGATGGCCACCCACCCCGAGGTCCGCAACAGCCTGGTCGCCCCGGATCACCTGCGGGAGATGACCCGCCCGGGCGGGCAGTACGAGTCGTACTACTCGGACCGCCCGGCGAGTTCGTTCGCCGCACAGGTCTGGACGAACAACGCCTGGATCGCCGTGCAGTGCCTGCTGTTCGGGATCGCGCTGGGTCTCCCGGTGCTCTGGGTGATGTGGACCAACGTGGTCAACCTCGGTGTCGGCGTCGGGCTGATGGCCTCCGCCGGGCGACTCGACGTCTTCCTCGGCCTGCTCATCCCGCACGGCCTGTTGGAGCTGACCGCGGTGTTCGTGGCCGGCGGCCTCGGTCTGCGCCTCGGCTGGACGGTCATCGACCCCGGCCCGCGCACCCGTGGAACGGCCCTGGCCGAACAGGGCCGCTCCATCATCGGCATGTCCATCGGCCTCGCGACGGTGCTGGCCGTTTCCGGTGTACTCGAAGCGTTCGTCACCCCTTCCGGACTGCCCACCTGGGCGCGCATCTCGATCGGCGTGCTGGCCGAGGCGGCATTCCTCCTCTACGCGCTGGTGTGGGGCCGAAAGGCCGCCGAGGCCGGCGAAGTCGGTGATCTGGACGCGGCCGATCGGGCGGATCTGCAACCCGTCGCGGCCTGAGGCGAGGTGATCCACACGCCTCTGACCTGGTACTCTTCTCGCATCCCGACCAAACCATTGACGTGGTGAGGGTGGGCTAGTAGGTTTGAACGGTTGGGACAGACTGGACAACGGTCAGTCCCGGGCGTTAGTGTCTACGACACCGCCAAATCGAGGTGAGCGCGTTTTATGAATGCGCATCCTTCGACGAAGCAAAATCCCGCGGACTGAGCACACCGAAAGCTTTGATAAGCTTCGGAGCGAAGTTCGAAGGAAATCCCGCCAGCGGGAATTCGGAGAAACGAAGCCGGTAAGAACGGCCGCGAGGATCTGATAAGCTGGAAACACGAAAGAACGAAGCGCCCGGAGGGCCCGCTGGAAGGCGGTCCGAAGGAAGTGTCCGTTCCTTGAGAACTCAACAGCGTGCCA
>NZ_JBHXTQ010000067.1:0-29861 GCF_042677305.1 Kitasatospora sp. NPDC127121
CCACCTTGTTTCAAGACTAATCCGTATTACTGTTTATTTTTTTGTTTGGGGGGATTGTTTTTTTTTTATAGAGCCGGGCGGTCGCCCCCTCCCCGGGGGGGGGGGGGGGGCCGACGCGTGCCTGCGGCGGGCCGCCGACACGGCCCAGGCCGCCCGGTCGGGGTCGACGCGGGCGGCCTGGGCCGTTGTTGCTGCTCGGGCGTTCCTTGCGCTGGGCAAGCCCCAAGCCGGACCTAGCTGTGGCGACCGCGACGGCGGGCGGCCAGGACAGCGAGACCGCCGAGGCCGAGCAGGCCGACGCCGGCCAGGCCGAAGACCACCGGGGCGTTGCCCGCGCCGGTGGAGGGCAACTCACCGCCGCCACCGGGGTGGTGGCTGGTCGGGTGCTCGGACGGGTGGTGGCTGGTCGGGGCCGGGCCCGAGCTGGACGGACTGGCCGAGGGCGACGAGGACGGGGACGACGGCGAGGAAGAGGGCGAGGAGGACGGGGACGACGACGGCGAAGAGGACGGCGAGGAAGACGGGGAGGAAGAGGGCGACGAGGACGGGGACGACGACGGCGAAGAGGACGGCGAGGTGGACGGCGACGGGCTCGGCGTCGTCTGGCAGTCCGGCAGGTCCCCGTCGAACGGGTAGCTGTGGATCTCGTAGCCGCCGGTGCCGGTGTGGATCAGGTTGCCCGCGAGGTACACCCGGCCGTTCATCCCGGGCTGGGCGATGGTCGTGGTGCCGCCCGGGTTGCCGGCCAGGACCGAGCCCTGGAACTGGGCGCTGCCGAGGATCTGCGCCGAGGTCGCGGTCGGGAAGTTGTACATCAGCTTCGACCGCATGTCGGTGGTCTGGTCCCCGGCCAGGCCGGTGCCCGTGTAGGTGTTGATGATCGGGCTGTCCCCGAGCATGTTCACCACGACGGTGGCCCCGGCCGGGATGTTGTTGAAGACCAGTCCGATCTGCCCGCCGCTCGGCGAGGCGAGGTTCTGGGTGACGTTGAAGACCTGCTTCAGGCTGGTCCCGTCGCCGGTGAAGGTCGCCTGGCTGGAGGAGATGTCGACGGTGCCGGTCGCGGTGGCCTTTCCGACGCAGTCGGAGATCTCCTCGATCTGGGTGAGCACCGTCTGGTACGGGGCGGCGGCGTTCGGGTCCTGGATCGCCTGGCCGGTGGGGTCGATGCTGACGGTGCCGGTGACGCTGCCCGCGTGGCGCAGGTTGCCGAAGGCCGGGCCGCGGGAGTCGCTCCCGCCGATCAGGATCGAGTTGCCGGTCACGACGTCGACGTTGCCGCCGGTGGTGACGAAGTCGCTGCCGTTGGGCGGCACGACGCGCGAGCCGACGCCGACGACGCCCATGTTGTAGATGCCGCCGCCGTTCTTCTCGACGGTCAGGTTCCCCAGCGTGACGATCTTGCCCTCGGCCTCGGCGGCGCGGCCGGTCACGGTGTAGTTGCCGCCGGTGAAGACGTTGATGCTGGCGTCCCGGCCGGGGAAGTCGCCGTTGTTCGGCGGCGGCCAGGTGGCGGGGCAGTCGGGGCCCGTGCAGGCGCCCAGCGGCGGGGCGAGCGGAGCAGCCGAACCGACCGTCAGCACGGCCGCCAGCGGCAGCGCCGCGACGACGGTCGCCACGGCGACCCGGACGGTCCGACGCCTGCGGGTGGCGGGTTCTCTTCTCACGGCGGTCGTTCTGTGATCCGGCGTACCGGTGCCCTGACCCATCGACACATTCCTCCGCGCATAGGAAAAAGAGCAGGCGCGCATAACCTGCCCCGTTCGTACTATCTGCTGGCGATCCCACAGATCCGGGACATCCAACCTCAAATCGGGCGATTCCTACCCTACAGATCCTCAGATCCGATCCGAAAATCCACCGCGCGGCGCAGCAGTCGCCTCCCACCGGCCCTGCCCGGGCGACCTCCGCGCCGCCCCCGCCCGACGTCCGCGCCCGTTAGGTTGGAGCAATGACCTCCGAGGCCCAGGACCAGAGCACGCCGCTCGTCGCCGTCGCGTCCGCCGACGCCGTACTGCGGCACCCCGAAGCGGGCGAGCACCTGCTCACCCCCCTCGAACGCGAGCGCGCCGCGCGCTTCCGGCACGAGTCCGGGCGGATCGACTTCACCGCCGGCCACGTGCTGGTCCGGCTCTGCGCCGCCCGGCTGCTCGACGTCCCGGCGGCCTCGCTCACGCTCGCCCAGCAGTGCCCGGACTGCGGCCTGGCCGACCACGGCAAGCCGTACCTGCCGGACCACCCCGAGGTGCACGTGAGCCTGTCGCACACCCGGGGCGTGGTCGCGGCCGGAGCCGGCCACCAGCCGGTCGGGGTGGACGTCGAGCTGGCCGCGCGCGGCGGATCGCTGGGCGCGGTCGCCCGCCGGGTGCTCTCCCCCGCCGAACTGCGCCTGGTCGAGGCGGCACCGGAACCGGACCAGGCGTTCCTGCGGCTGTGGGTGCGCAAGGAGTCGCTGATCAAGATCGGGCGGGCCACCCTGGACACCCTGGCCTCCGTCGACCTGTCCGACCTGCCCCTGGACGTCCCGCCCGGCGCCCCGCTGCGCAGCCGCCACCAGGACCTGCACCTGCTCGACTGGGCCGACCCGGAGCACGGCGCCGCCGTCGCGGCGGTCAGCACCGCCGCGCCGAGGATCGTCCAGCTGACGACGGCGGGCTGAACAGGGCGGAGCACTGCAGTCCTGCGGAACGAGCACGCCCACCCGCGCGGCGGGCCCCCGGATAAGCGGTGTTAGCGTGCCTGATCGCGGGCGCGCCGCCACCGGACGCCCGTCGCACCAGCTGCCCACCGCCGGATTTAAGGGTGTCCCCGCCATGGCCAAGTTCCTGCTGAGCCTGCACGTCCTCGCGTCGGTCCTGTTCATAGGCCCGGTCGCGGTGGCCGTCAGCATGTTCCCGCGCCGGGCCAAGGCCGCGCTGGCCGGCGGGCCGGACCAGGCCTCGGACGCGGGCGTGCTGCGGATCCTGCACCGGATCACCCAGGTCTACGCCCTGCTGGGGGTCGCGGTGCCGGTGATGGGCATCGGCCTGGCCCAGGTGATGGACGTGCTCGGGCAGTCCTGGATCATCGTCTCGATGGTGCTCACCGCGATCGCCGCGCTCTCGCTGCTGCTCTTCGTCCTGCCCGGGCAGCAGGCCGCGGTGGACGCGCTCGGCGCCGACACCGCGCCGGAGCAGCACGCCAAGGCCGTCCAGGGCCTGCGGCTGCTGCCGATGACGGCCGGGGTGTTCAACCTGCTGTGGGCGGTGGTCGTGGTGCTGATGGTCATCCGGCCGGGGTCGAGCACCGGCGTCTGAGCCGGACCCCCGAAGCCGTACCGAACGAAAAGCTCCACCGCCCAGCCGTGCCACCCGAATCCACACCGACCGGGCCGGAAGGCCCTCTCCCCCGGGGCGGGCCCGGTCCAGTACCGTCCTGGCCATGACGATCATGGCGGGCATGGGCAGCCCGACGGGTACCGGAGTCGGACCGCTGCTGCGCGGCTGGCGCGAACGGCGGCAGCTCAGCCAGCTGCAACTGGCACTGCGGGCGGACTCCTCGACCCGGCACCTCAGCTTCGTCGAGAACGGCCGGTCCCGCCCGAGCCGGGAGCTGGTGCTGCGGCTCGCCGAACACCTGGACGTCCCGGTCCGCGAGCGCAACACCCTGCTGCTCGCGGCCGGCTACGCCCCGCACTTCCCCGAGACGCCGCTGGACGACCCGTCGATGGACGCGCTGCGCGGCGGCCTGGAGCGGCTGCTCGCCGCCCACGACCCGTACCCGGCGCTGGTCGTCGACGGGACCTTCCAGGTGCTGGCGGCCAACCGCTCGCTCGGGCTGCTCCTCGACGGCGTCGCCCCGCACCTGCTGGAACCGCCGCTCAACGCGATGCGGATCGCCCTGCACCCCGAGGGGCTGGCGCCGCGCATCGTGAACCTGCCGCAGTGGCGGCGGCACCTGCTGGAACGGGTGGAGCACCGGATCGAGCTGCTGTGCGGCGAGGCGCTGCGGCGGCTGTACGAGGAGGTCGCCGGCTACCCGACGGCGGCGGACGACCCGGGCCCGGGCGGGGAGCAGGCGGACGGCGCCGGGCTGTTCCCGTTCGCGCTGCCGATGCGGATCCGGCACGAGGGGCGGGTGCTGTCCTTCCTGTCCACCATCACGACCTTCAACACGCCGCTGGACGTGACGGTCTCCGAGCTGGCCATGGAGACCCTCCTGCCGGCCGACGCGGAGACGGTGCGGTTCCTCCAGGACGCGGTCGGCCCGGAGCGCTGACCCCGGTTCAGGTACGACGCCCCCCGGTGCCGCCCCCGTCGCGGCGGCGCAGCGCGGTGAACTGGAGGACGGCGAACAGGGCCACCACCGCCGCCTGCACCGGGATCCAGACGGCACCGGCCGTGGTCGGCTCCAACCAGGCCGCCATCGCCACCAGGCTGAGCACCACCCAGACGGCGTTGAGGTCGATCACCGCCTGCACCGCGAGCCGCGGCGGCCGCCGGCGGGCGGCCAGGGCGCCGACCCCGAGGGCGTAGCCGGTGAGGAAGAGCCCGAGGGCGAACAGGACGCTGCGGCCGACCCCGAGCAGTTCGCCGACCGGGCCGGCGAAGGCCAGGTAGACGAGGCCGTTGCCGCCGGTGACCAGGGCGTCCAGGGCGAGCACGCCGCGCACCGTCCACAGGGGGGAGGCGGAGCCGGGGCGGGCGGGCGTGAGGGCGTTCGCGGACATGGCGGATCAGCCTCCTGACGGGGATGGGGCCCGGCGGCGGTGACGCCGGCCGGGTCCCCCCACCCTGCCCGCCCGGCCGCCGGGCGTCGATTACCCCGCAGGTAAGGGCCCGGGCCGGGGGCGCTCAGGGCCGCACCCCCGGCAACCGGCCTCCTCAGCCCGCCGGGGCGAGCCCGAAGAGCGCGGCGGCGTTGTCGTGGCAGACGGCCCGCAGCCACTCCTCCCCCAGGCCCATCCCGGCCAGCGCCTCCAGCTGGTGCACGTACCGGTACGGGATGTTGGGGAAGTCGCTGCCGAGCAGGACGCGGTCCTGGAGGCCGCGCAGGCGCGGCAGTTCGGCGCGCGGGAACGGGACGTCGGCCTCGGCGAAGTCCGTGAAGGCGATCGTGGTGTCCAGCCGGACGGCCGGGTGGCGCTCGGCCAGGTCGAGGAAGTCGCGGTACTCGGGCATGCCGAGGTGGGCGACCACCAGGACCAGTCCGGGGTGGCGCTTCAGCACCTCGCCGATCGGACCGGGGCCGGTGAAGTTGCCCGGCACCGGTCCGGACCCGCAGTGGGTGACCACCGGCGTGCCGGTCTCGGCGAGCAGCCCCCACACCTCGTCCAGCTGCCGGTCCGCCGGGTCGTAGCCGCCGACCTGCACGTGCGCCTTGAACACCCGGGCGCCGTCCTCGATCGCGCGGGCCACGTAGCCGGGCGCCTCGGGCTCGGGGAAGAACGTCGCGGTGTGCAGGCACTCCGGGGTGCGGGCGGCGAAGTCGGCCGACCACGCGTTCAGCCAGTCGGCCATGCCGGGCCTGTGCGGGTAGAGCATCGAGGTGAACGCCCGGACGCCGAAGTCCCGCAGCCGCTGGACGCGCTGCTCCTCGGCCTCGCGGTAGGTGATCGGCCAGGGCCGGTTCACCAGCGGGCCGGCCGCGTCGAAGTACGCCCACACCTTGTCGAGGACCTTCTTCGGCATGAAGTGGGTGTGCACGTCGATGAGGCCGGGCAGGCCCAGGGCCTGCCAGAACGCGCGGACCTCCTGGGATTCGCTCACGCCGGCACCGGGCGGGCCCGGTCGATGATCCCGGCGGTGTCGACGCCGGACGGCAGGGTGCCGAAGGCGGAGCCGCGGTCCCCGGCGAGGCGGGTGGCGCAGAACGCGTCCGCCACCGCCGGGCTGCCGTGGCGGACCAGCAGCGCGCCCTGGAAGGCCAGCGCCATCGACTCGACCAGTCGGCGCGTCCGGTACTCCAGGTCGGCCTGGTCGGTGAGCTGCTTGCGCAGGTCGGCGACGGCCGCGTCCAGCCGGCGGTCCGCCCCGGCGGCGGCGTCGAGCTCGCCGAGGAAGGCCTCGACCGTCTCCGGGCGCTTGGCCATGGCGCGCAGCGCGTCCAGGGCGGCGACGTTGCCGGAGCCCTCCCAGATCGACACCAGCGGCGCCTCCCGGTAGAGCCGGGGCATCCCGGACTCCTCGACGTAGCCGTTGCCGCCCAGGCACTCCAGCGCCTCGGCGGCGTGCGCCGGGCCGCGTTTGCAGACCCAGTACTTGGCCACCGCCAGGCCCAACCGCCGTACCAGCGCCTCGGGTTCGTCCCCGGCCAGGGCCAGGTCGGTGCTCTGGGCGAGCCGCATCGCGACGGCGGTGGCCGCCTCGGACTCCACCACCAGGTCGGCGAGCACGTTGCGCATCAGCGGCTGGTCCACCAGCGGCCGGCCGAACGCCCGCCGGTGCAGGGCGTGATGGACGGCCCGGGTCGCGCCGTAGCGCATGCCGGAGGCGGCGCCGACGGTGCAGTCCAGGCGGGTCATGTTGACCATCTCGATGATGGTCGCCACCCCGCGCCCCTCCTCGCCGACCAGCCAGCCGACCGCGCCGTCGTACTCCAGCTCGGCGGAGGCGTTGGACTTGTTGCCGAGCTTGTCCTTGAGCCGCATCAGCTGGAGGCGGTTGCGGGTGCCGTCCGGGAGGACGCGCGGCAGCATGAAGCAACTGAGCCCGCACGGCGCCTGGGCGAGCGTCAGGAAGAGGTCGGACATCGGCGCCGAGGTGAACCACTTGTGGCCGGTCAGCCGGTAGGTGCCGTCCGGGTGCGGGGTCGCGGTGGTGGTGTTGGTGCGGACGTCCGAGCCGCCCTGCTTCTCGGTCATCGACATGCCGGCGATCAGCCCGCGCTTGGTGCGCGGCTCGCGCAGCCCGAAGTCGTACGTGGTGGCGGCCAGCAGCGGCTCCAACTCGCCCGCCAGGGAGGGGTTCGCGCGCAGGGCCGGGACGGCGGCGTAGGTCATCGAGATCGGGCAGGTGTGGCCGGCCTCGACCTGCCCCCAGACGAAGAACTTGGCGGCCCGGGCGGAGTGGGCGCCGGGCCGCTCGTCCCGCCAGGGCGCGGCGTGCAGGCCGTGGGAGACGGCGGTGCGCATCAGCTCGTGCCAGGCCGGGTGGAACTCGACCTCGTCGACGCGGTGGCCGAAGCGGTCGTGGGTGCGCAGGACGGGCGGGTTCTCGTTGGCCAGCCGGCCCCACTCGGCGGCCTGCTCGGAGCCGGCCAGGCGGCCGAGCTCGTGCAGTTCGGACTCGGCCCAGCCGGCGCCGGCCCGGTGCAGGGCGGCGAGCAGGGTCGGATCGGCGGCGGTGTCGTGTCCGTACGGCAGGGGCACCTGGTTGGTGACCTCATGCGTCGCTGTCATCGCGTCCTCCCAGGGCACGCAGGGTGAAGGAGACCAGGGCGGGGACCACGTCGGTGGTGCCCGCCGACTTCGTGGGCGCGGCCGTCCGTGTGGGCGCGGCCGTTGCCACAGGCGCAGGCGCAGGCGCGGCCGCGAGCGGGCCGGCCAGTGCCTCGCCGACCGCGCCGACCAGCGCGGCGGCGGTCAGCACCGGGTCCTGCTCGGGGAGTTCGCCGCTCGCCACGGCGGCGGCGATCTCGGTGGCGATCACGTCCCGGAACGCCCGGCGGAACACCAGGCGCTCGCTGTCCACGACCGCGTCGGCCGGCTCGACCAGCAGCGCGTACGCCAGCCGGGGCGCGCGCAGAGCGCGGGCGGCGAAGGTCTCGACGACCGCGGCGATCCGCTGCCGCGGGCCCTCCCGGAGGGCGACGGCCGCGTCGACGGCGGCCATCTCGCGGGTGACCACCCGGCGGAACAGCTGCACGGACAGCTCGGCCTTGCTGGCGAAGTGCTGGTAGAGGCTTCCGGTGGCGATCCCGGCACGGTCCGCCACGGCGGCCATCGTGCAGCCGCCGTAGCCGCGCTCGGCGAGCAGCAGGACGGCTGCCTGCAGCACGGCCTCGCGCTGGGCGTCCAGCCGGGCTTGGACGGCGGGCGTGCGTCGGTAGGCCATAAAAGCATTGAAGCACTGATTCAGTACTTCAGATAGGGCCCGGCCCGTCCCGAGCGGGCCGGCCCCGCCAGATACGCGAGGAGGCCGCCCCCGGGCTGGGGGCGGCCTCATCCAAGGCGTCACACAGCGCTACGACCTGCCGGTCACAGCGGGTGGCGCTTTACAGCGGGTGGCGCTGCGACTCCAGCTTCAGGCCCTCCTCGTCGAGCGGGCCGAACGGCGGGATCTGCTGCTTCTTGCCGAGCGAGCGGGCGGCGTCCTGGTCGCCCAGGCCGGCCCACTCCAGCACCTTGGCGGTCGCCTCCGCCGACTGCGCGGCCGGCAGCTGGCCGATGTTGGAACCGTGGTTGCCGCCCGGCACGGTGTAGACGTAGCTGTCGTCACTGCCCCGGCCGAGCTTGAACGGCTTGGCGCCCCACGGGTCGTTGCCGCCGTAGACGTAGATGATCCGCTCGGCGTCGTGCTTCACCCAGCGGTCGATGTCCCGCATCGCGTTCGGGTTGAAGGAGATCGGGATGTCCTTCGGCACGTACGACCGGGCCGAGTACAGCTCCTTGTAGTCGTAGTGCAGCACGCCCTTGAGGTGCGAGACGTCGAAGAACGGCGCACCCAGCTCGGTCGCGGCCTGGTAGTAGTACGCGGTGTACTTCGCCAGCGACTGGTCGCTGTTGCCGGTGATGCCGGACTGCGAGTCGAACCACGCGTACAGCGCGTCGTCGGTCGCGGTGGCCGCGGCCGGGACCTTGGCGCAGTCCGCCTCGGTGCTGTACTGCCAGAACGCCCAGACCACGTCGAGCACGCCCGCCTCGTACGCCCGGTCCGGCGTGCCGAGGGTGTTGAAGGTCGAGCCGGCGGCCTTGTTGTCGGCCACGTAGCGGGTCTCCAGGCGGTCGCGGCGCACCAGCAGCTCGCGCTGGGCGGCGTTCAGCGCGGCCCGGCACTCGGGGGTGCCGACGGTGCGGAAGAAGTTGGTGTAGGCCGCGTAGTCGTTGACGTCGGTGTTGTTCGGCGCCACGTACGCGATCGTGCCCGCGACGTCGTCCGGGTAGAAGCGGCGGAAGTAGGTGGAGGACATGCCGCCCTTGCTGGCGCCGGTGGAGAGCCACTCCTGCTGGTAGATCCGCTTGAGCGCGGTCACCAGCCGGTGCGAGTCGGCGGCCTGCTGGCGGATGCCGGCCTTGGACCAGTCCGCCGGCTCGGGGCGCGACGGGGTGAAGTACCGGTACTCGATGGACACCTGGTTGCCGTCCACCAGCCGGGTCGGCTCGGTACGCGACGGGTTGGTGCCCAGCGTGTAGCCGTTGGTGTAGAAGACGGTCGGGCGGTCGTAGCCCCGGTGCAGCACGCTGAAGCGCTGCTGGAAGGTGCCCAGCCAGGGGCGGAAGTGGTCGATCGGCTGGGTGTAGGTGAGCAGGAAGTAGCGGTGACCGGTGGTGGTCGGCTTCTCCTCGGTGATCGTCACCCCGGGGATCGCCGCCAGGCGGTCCTTGATGTCGGCATTCGGGTCGTCGGCGGGGCTCCGGCCGTGGGCGGCCTCGGCGGCGCCGGCGCCCTGGGCACCGGCGGCCAGCGCCGGGGTCGCCAGGCCGCCGAGCGCGAGCAGCGGTATCAGCAGGACGGAAACCAGCAGCCTTCGCAGCGTGGTGGTCATCGACTCTCCATTGGTCAAACGGATATGACTGCCGCTCTGCCGGGACGACAGTGCGGCGGGGGTGGTGCGCCGGCCGCCTGGTGGACGGCCGAATGGGCCACCCGCCGTTCGCGGGTGGCCCATCGGGGATCGGTGCTGGTCAGCGGGGTCGCCCCGGTTCCTTCACGACGTGGCGGTCGGGCGCGGGATGGCGGTCAGGCCAGGTCGGGTCAGCTCAGGCCAGGGCCGTCGTGACGGTTCAGGTCAGGGCCGGACCAGGGTGCAGCCGGGCAGGGTGAGGTCGAACCGGTTGCCGGCGGCGAAGCAGGCCGGGATGCCGTAGGTCTCCTGGGCGTAGCCGATGCCCTGGTGCACCGTCACCGAGCCGTTCTCGTCGACCTCACACGGGTTGTCGAGGGTGCAGGACTCGCCGTTCTCGTTGATCGTGTTGTTGACCGCGACCACCTGCCCGGTGTTCGCGTCCACCACCGGCGAGCCGGAGGTGCCGCCGATCACGTTGCAGCCGGAGGTGTAGCGGACCGAGTCCTTGAAGGTCCAGTCCGCCTCGTTCAACTGGTAGGCGAAGCCGTCGATCGAGCAGGAGTAGATCTTCTTCCAGTAGCCCGAGACGACCTTGATCGAGGTGCCCTGCGTGGGGTGGGCGGCGGAGATGGTCAACGGGGCGATCCCGTACCGGGACTGGATCGAGGCGTAGCTGGTGTTCAGCTGGTAGATCGACACGTCGGTGTCGGTCATGGCGCCGTAGACCACCTTGGTCGCGCGCAGGGTGCCGAGCCCGCTGCCGCTGGAGCTGAGGAGGGTGAAGGTCCGGCTGGAGGGCTGGTTGAGGATCACCTCGCCGGGGCCGGGCATGCCGGACTCCAGGCAGTGGCCGTTGGACAGGACGAGGGCCGGGTCGCTCGCGGCCGAGCCTGGCATCCGGACCAGCGAACCGGAACAGTTGTTGAGGGCCACCGTCCCGGCGAAGTTGACGGCGCGGGGGGCCGCCTTGGTGTCGGTGACCTGGGCCTGGGCGCTCAGGGACTGGCCGTCCTGGGCCGCTACCGACACGGCGGCGGGGGCCTCCGCGGTGGCGGCCTGGGCCGGGAGGGCGCCGGCGAGGGCGGTTGCTCCGGCGACCAGGACGGTGGCGAGCATGCCTATGAGCGGCTTCTTCATGAGAGACCTCTCGGTGTGGGGGTGCACCAAAGCTGTCGCGGACATGACTCACTGTCAAGAGTCAAGACGACACCAAGAAAGCACTTCGGCCGCAATGGCTCGTTCGCGCGGTGGCGGCGGTCCGCCGGCCCCTCCCTTCGCACGGCCGATCGCGTCAACCCGCCCCACGGCCCCCGTCCGCCACGTACTGTGGCGACATCGGACGGGTGACCACAGGGGGCAGGAGTGACTACCGAGTACCGCAGCGACGCGCCGTCGGAGCCCACGGGGGCGGGCGGGCGGTTGCTCGCCGTGAGCGACCTGCACATCTCCTACCAGGACAACCGGGACCTGGTGGAGAAGATCCGGCCCACCACCCCCGACGACTGGCTGCTCGTCGCCGGAGACGTCGCCGAACTCACCACCAGCGTCGAGTGGGCGCTCGGACTGCTCGCCGAACGCTTCGCCCGCGTGGTGTGGGCCCCCGGCAACCACGAGCTGTGGACCCACCCCGAGGACCCGGTGCAGCTGCGCGGCGTGGCCCGCTACGACCACCTGGTCGACCTCTGCCGGAACCTCGGCGTGCTCACCCCCGAGGACCCGTACCCGCTCTGGCAGGGCGCCGGCGGACCGGTCCGCATCGCCCCGCTCTTCCTCCTGTACGACTACTCCTTCCGCGCGCCGGGCACGACCACCAAGGAGGAGTCCCTGGCGGCCGCCTACGAGAGCGGCATCGTCTGCGCGGACGAGCGGATGCTCCACCCGGACCCGTTCCCGGACCGCGACTCCTGGTGCCGCGAGCGCGTCCGGCTGACCGAGCAGCGGCTGGCGGCCTGCGACCCGGACGTACCGCTCGTCCTGGTCAACCACTACCCGCTGGTCCGCCACCCCACCGAGATCCTCTGGTACCCCGAGTTCGCCCAGTGGTGCGGCACCGAACTGACCGCGGACTGGCACCGCCGCTTCAACACCGCGGCGATGATCTACGGCCATCTGCACATCCCCCGCAAGACCAGCTACGACGGCGTCCCGTTCGAGGAGGTCTCGCTCGGCTACCCGCGCGAGTGGCGCAAGCGCGGGCTGCCGGAGCCGCTGCTGCGCGAGGTCTTCCCGCAGGCGTAGGTACGCGCTGCCCCGCCGCCGGACCGTCCGGCGGCGGGGCAGATCTCCGACGGATCAGGCCTCCCCCGCTTCCTCCTCCGCCTTCTCCTGCGCCTCCTCGAAGGTCGCCGACGCCTCCGGCCGGGCGAGCGTGACCACCAGGTCGCCGTCGCTCACCTCCGCGATCAGCGTGTCGCCCTCCCGCACCGTGCCGTCCAGCAGCAGGTTGGACACCCGGTTGTCCAGCTCCGACTGGATCGTCCGGCGCAGCGGCCGGGCCCCGAACTCCGGCTGGTACCCGCGGTTGACCAGCCACTCCTTGGCCGCCTCGGTGACCTCCAACTGCACGTCCTGCGCCTTGAGCCGACGCCGGCTGCGCTCCAGCAGCAGACCGACCACCGACAGCAGGTCCTTCCGGGTGAGCGCGTGGAAGACGATCACCTCGTCGATCCGGTTCAGGAACTCCGGCCGGAACTGCTGGTGCAGGTCGCGCATCAGGTCGCCACGGATCTCGTCCACGTTCCCGGCGTGGTCGAGGATGCGCTGCGAGCCGATGTTGCTGGTCATGATCACCACGGTGTTGCGGAAGTCGACCGTCCGCCCCTGGGAGTCGGTCAGCCGCCCGTCGTCCAGCACCTGGAGCAGCAGGTTGAAGACGTCCGGGTGCGCCTTCTCCACCTCGTCGAAGAGCAGCACGCTGTACGGCTTGCGGCGGACGGCCTCGGTCAGCTGCCCGGCCTCGTCGTAGCCGACGTACCCGGGCGGGGAGCCGACCAGCCGGGAGACGGTGTGCTTCTCCTGGAACTCGCTCATGTCGAAGCGGATCATCCGGTCCGGGTCGCCGAACAGCAGCGCCGCCAGCGCCTTCGCCAGCTCGGTCTTGCCCACGCCGGTCGGCCCGAGGAAGAGGAAGGAGCCGGTCGGCCGGTCCGGGTCGCCCATCCCGGCCCGGCCGCGGCGCACCGCCTGCGCGACCGCGGTGACCGCCTCGTCCTGGCCGATCACCTTCTCGTGCAGGTGCTCCTCCAGCTTGAGCAGCCGCTCCCGCTCGGTCGCGTTCAACTCCGCGACCGGGATGCCGGTCCGGGACGACAGCACCTGCGCGATGTCGTCGGCGGTCACGTCGACGACCTCCTCGCGGGACTCGGCGACGGCCGCCAGCTCGTCCTCGGTCTGCCGCAGCTCGGCCTTCAGGTTGGCCGCCCGCACGAACTCCTCGTCCGCGACGGCCTCGTCCAACTCCCGCTTCAGCTTGGTGATCCGGTCCTGCACCCCGGTCGCCTCGGTCGAGCCGCTCAGGCTGCGCAACCGCACCCGGGCCCCGGCCTGGTCCAGCAGGTCGATCGCCTTGTCCGGCAGGAAGCGGTCGCTGACGTACCGGTCGGACAGCGTCGCCGCCGCGTCGAGCGCCTCGTCGGTGAACCGCACCTGGTGGTGCGCCTCGTACGCGTCCCGCAGCCCCCGCAGGATCTCGATCGTCTCCTCGACGCTCGGCTCGGGCACCAGCACCGGCTGGAAGCGGCGCTCCAGCGCGGCGTCCTTCTCCACGTGCTTGCGGTACTCGTCCAGCGTCGTCGCACCGACCACGCTCAGTTCACCGCGCGCCAGCGCCGGCTTGAGGATGTTGCCGGCGTCCATCGAACCCTCGCCGCCGGAACCCGCGCCGACCACGGTGTGCAGCTCGTCCAGGAACAGGATCACGCTCTTCTCGGCCGCCGTGACCTCGTCGATCACCTTCTTCAGCCGCTCCTCGAACTCGCCCCGGTACTTGGAGCCGGCCACCAGGGCGGTCAGGTCGAGGGTGACGACCCGCTTGTCCCGCAGGCTCTGCGGCACGTCCCCGGAGACGATCCGCTGCGCCAGCCCCTCCACGATCGCGGTCTTGCCGACGCCCGGCTCGCCGATCAGCACCGGGTTGTTCTTGGTCCGGCGGGAGAGGATCTCGACGGTCTGCTCGATCTCCTCGGCCCGCCCGACCACCGGGTCCAGCCGGCCCGAGCGCGCCGCCTCGGTGAGGTCCAGCCCGTACTCGTCCAGCGTCGGCGTCTCGCTCGGGTGCGCGCCCGTGCTGCTGCGCTCCCCGCCGACACCGCGCCCCTCCAGCACCGTCTTCAACGCCTCCTGCGAGGGCGCCGCGTTGCGCAGCGCCGTCCCCGCCCCGGACCGCTCCTGGTCCAGCAGCGCGCCGAGGATGTGCTCCGGCCCGATGTACGAGGCCCCGGCCGCCTGCGAACGGGCGTGCGCCGCCAGCAGCGCGCGCTTGGCCGACGGCGTCAGCGCGGGCTGCCCGTCCACCGCCGCCGGATCCCCGGACGGCAGCGACCGCTCCAGGTCACCGGCCAGCTGGTCCGGGTCGATCCCCGCCCGCTCCAGCATCCGGCGCGACGGCTCCACCCGGGTGGCCGCCCAGGCCAGGTGCCCGGTGTCGAGATCACTGATCCCGTCCTCGCCGGCCCGGTGCGCGGCCAACCCCAGCAACTCCTGCGAGGACTCGCTCAGCAACCGCCCGATCGGCACCCGCTGCACGGCGGGCGGGGAGGCCATCGGACTCATCCCGAAGAAGCGGCTGAGCAGATCGGAGAACGGATCACTCGATCCGAACGGGGGCATGGTCACGGAGGATCACCTCTCCCAAGCGGTGTGCAGCCACCCAAACACAGCCCACCCCACCCCGCCTCCCGAACCCCGGCCCCTACCGCACGGGCGCCGGCGCGCCCGTCGACGCACGCGGTCAGCTCTGGGCGGAGTCCAGCAGGTCGTCGAACGCGGCGGCCACCGCGATGGCCTTGCCGATGTCCCTGGGGGTGGCCTCCGGGTTCGGCCCGCCGTACCAGACGTTGGCCTGCACCTGGTACTTCGCGATGTAGTCGATCGCCTGGTCGGAGGCCAGGCCCGGGTAGCCGGCCGCCACGTCGTTGAACATGTGGTCGATCCACGGGGTGGCGAAGCGGATGACGTCGATGACGTAGGGCTTGAACTCGTCGCTGTAGGTCGCGCAGAACAGCACCTGATGACCGTCGTTGACGAGCGCGACCCGCAGGTCGTGGACCGTCCCGAGGCGGTTCTCCCAGTAGGGCGCCTCGATGCAGGCCTTCTCCGCGCGCTCCAGGAAGACGGCGGGCCCGGTCGGCTGGATGACCGGTGCGATCAGGGTGAATTCCGACCGGTTCACCGCCCGCAGGCCGACGCCCTCGGTCTGCTGACGGGGGCTCTGGAAGGCCTTGGCGATCTCCTCGACCGACACGTCCGGTGAGATCGGCTGGTAGGTCGACGGGTCGAAGTCGTACATCTGGATTCCTTTCGGGCGAAGCGTCAGGACGGGTCGGGAAGCACGTCGGCGGCCGAGGCCGGCTCGGCGCGGCGCTGGCCGTTCAGCTCGTGGCGCAGCACCGACGAGCGCCGGTACACCTCCTTGCGGACGGTCTGGACTGCTGGAGGTGCCGGTCGAAGTCCGGCTCCGGTGGTACGAGATCGGGTGAGCGCCGCACGGGGGTGAAGTCCTTCTCGGGCAGGGTCACCTGTCGTCCTCCGATGTCGATGAGTGCGGCGCGGCGGACGGGCCGCCGGCCGGGTCCGGCAGTGCGGTGAGCCAGGCGATCGCGGCGAGGCCGGGCAGGAAGCAGTACTCGCCGCCGCGCACGGTCACGAACCGGGGCAACCCGGTGAGCCGGCGCCGGACCGGGCGGGCCGGGATGGTGTGCACACCGGCGCCGCCGCTGTTGCCGACCAGCGGGTCCTGCTCGGGGCCGAGGCCGGCGAAGTCGCCGTCGTTGAGCCACACCTGCTGCACGAACTCGAACTGCCTGGACAGGCTGGCGCCCATGAAGATGAAGATGATCCCGCGCTCCACGCCGTCGTCCTCCAAGGCCCCGGCCGGCAGCAGCGGACCGTACGCCGCGCCGCGCCGCAGCACCCGGTGGATGCCGGTCTCGACCACGGTGTCGGCCAGGCCGTCCCTCGGATTGGCCCGCCGGATGTGCGCGCCGCGCGGGACGAGCAGGCCCCGCGGGTCGTCGTGGTAGCGGAAGTCGTTGTTGCGCGTCGGATCGGCGCCCAGGTCCGGATCGTCGTGCTCCGGCGCCAACGCCAGCGGCGCACCGCTGCGCCAGCGGCCGACGATCTTGGCTGCGAGCAGTTCCTCGTCCTCGGGCGAGCGGGCCTGGTCCCGCAGGTACCTGCGGAACGCGGCCACGTCCGCACGCATCTGACGGAAGGCCAGGTAGCAGCCGTTGCGGCCGAGCACGTCCGGCGCGGGCCCCGCCGGCGCCGCCCCGGACTCATCCGGGTAGCCGAAGAGGAACTCGCCGGGCTGGACGGCGTCCTGGCCGGGCAGCGGCCGCTCGGCACTGCCGAGCAGGTACGGGCTGGAGATGCCGTCCCGGAACCCGAAGTGCTCGCGCCCGGTGACCGGGGAACCGACATCGAGCCGGTAGACCAGGCTCACCCCGGCCAACCGTCCGGCCGCCGCCACCGGCTCGTGGAGCCCCTCGGGGACCGTCGCGATGATCACCACCCCGATGTGCACGTCGGGGCCGCCCAGCGGCGGGGGCCAGTTACCGGGGTCGCTGGCACCGAGGTCTCCCAGCACCTCCTTCCGGGCGGCCATGCCGGCCCGGAACTCCGGGGAGAACGAGGCCAGCGAATCCGGCGGCACGCCCAACCGGGCCAGCCCCCGGTACGTGAAGGCGACATTGAGGGTGAACGGGCGGGGCCGCTCCCAGTCCGCCGCGCTGGTGACCTCCGGCAGGACCTCGCGCAGCGACCGCTTCGCCGCGGCCGGGTCGTCGATCCGGTAGAGCAGGTACACACCGTGGTAGACGTCCGGACGACGCCGCAGCACGGTGCCCTGGATGTCCTCCAGCTCCAACGTCGGCACCGCACCGGCGGTGGGCCCACTCACCCGCGCGGGGCGAACGGTCGGAGGGTCAGGGGCATGGCGGCCTCCTCAGCACAGTCACAAACCTGCGCACACTGTGCAATGCGGACATCGCCCACAGTGGGAGTTCACACAGCGTGTCGAGCCGGCGATCTCACGCCGGAACCACCAGGCGGATCACAGCCACGGGAAGGATTCCGGCCGCCGACACTCGAAGGCCGTGGAGTCGGCCGAACAGAAAAGCGGCCGAACTCGCTGCCGAGTCGGCCGCCCTGGCGGCTCCAGCCGCAGGAGCTGCGGCGTGACGTGTTCTCGATGTTCTTCGATCTCGGCGCGGGCCCTCGCGGACCCACACCCCTGCTGTGGGCGCGGACGGTTTCGAACCGCCGACATCTGCTTTGTAAGAGCAGCGCTCTACCACTGAGCTACGCGCCCCCTGTCGTGGCCCGGTGGGGGCACGACGACTGCCTAGGGTACCTGGTCCCGGGGGGTGCTGTGGTGCGGGTGGTCGGGGAGTGGGACGGGTGGGGGTGCCGGTGGGGTGGGGTGATCGGGAAGAATGGGGGTGGATCAGCGGGTCGGAGCAGGGAGCGCGCAGTGACGGTGGCCGGCGGGAGCGGGCGGGGGTGGCGTCGGGCGGGGAGTGCGCTGGCCGACGCACTGGTGGTGCCGGTGGTGCTGGCGGGTGCGCTGGGTGCGCTGGGGCTGGCCTCGGCCGGGACGGGCGGCTGGTGGGGCCGGCGCGGCGGGGAGGGTGTGCGGGCGGATGCCAAGGCGGCCCGGGACGCCGCGCAGGAGGCGTTCTACGAGCTGGACTCGACGCAGCGCGAGGTGCAGTTGGCGGTGGAGACCGTCCGGGCGGCCGAGGACGAGGCGACGGCCCGCCGGGCGCTGGCGGACCTGGCAGGGATCACCGGCCGGGTGGACCAGGTCACCGTGAACTACCTGGGCGCGCTGGACGCGTACAACCTGGACGACGAGGCGCTGGACGCCGGCGCCGCGGCGCGGGCCCGGCGCCAGTTGGAGGACGTGAAGGGGCAGCTCGGCTCGGCCCGGGCGGAGCTGAACGACTTCCTCCAGCGGCTGCAGCCGGCCCTCCAGCGCGCCGAGCAGCAGCTGATGCGGGTCACCCCGGCGGTGGAGCAGGCGAAGCGCGCGCTGCTCCAGGCGAGCAACGCGCTGGACGCGGTGCGCGGTGCCGGGCTGCGGGCGGACGACCTGGCAGCCCGGCTGGCCGAACTGGCGCCGGAGCTCGGGCTGCTGAACGAGGGGCCGGCCCGGCACGGGGTGGCGCCGACGCTGCGGCGCGCGGACGACGTGCGGCAGCGCGCCGAGGCGATTGCGGCCGACGCCGGTCAACTGCCGGAGCGGGCACGGGAGATCGACCGGCGGGTGGCGAGCCTGCGGACCCGGATCCAGACGCTGGAGACCAAGGCGGAGACGGTCGAGCCGGCGCTGAGCGAACTGCGCCGCCGGTTCAGCTCGGCCTGCTGGCAGGACCTCCAGCGGGTGTCGGAGCAGGTCGCGGAGACCGGGCGGGCGGCGGAGCGCAAGCTCGCCGAGGCCGCCCAGGCCCGGGACGAGCAGCGCTGGGCGGACGCGACGGGCGCGATCGGTACGGTGCGCGCGCTGCTGGACACCGCGGACGGGTCGGTGGTCGCGGTGAACGAGCGGCTGCGGCAGCTGAACGAGGTGCAGCACGACCCGCACCGGGAGGTGGAGCGGGCCCGCTTCGCCCTGCGCGACGCGCAGCGGCTGGCGATGGCGGGCCGCAGCGCGCCGGACCCGCGGCACGCCGCCCCGCTGGACGAGGCGGTGGCGCGGCTGGACCGGGCCGTGGCCACCCTGGAGGCGGCCGGCCGGCACCCCGACTACTGGCACTTCCTGACCGAGCTGGCGGGCGTGCGGGAGACGGCGGCGCAGGTGATCGGGCTGATCCGCGGCGATCTGGGCGGGCACCGGTAGCACCGGCCGGGCAGGAAACGGGCAGCGCCCACCGGTAGGGCCCGCCGGTAGGACCCACCAGCAGGACGCCAACAGGGCACCGACAGGACGTCGGCAGGGCTCCGCCTGGGTACCCTGCCGGTATGCCACGCTACGACTTCCGCTGCCGCTCCTGCGGCGCCACCTTCGAACTCCGCCGCCCGATGGCGCAGGCCGGCGCCCCCGCCGTCTGCCCGCAGGGCCACGAGGACACCGTGAAGCTGCTGTCCGCCGTCGCCGTCACCGGCTCCGCTTCGGGCGGCGCCCCGCGCCAGGCCCCCTCCGGCAACGGTGGTGGCGGAGGGGGCTGTTGCGGCGGCGGCTGCTGCGGCTGACCGCTACCGCTTCCGCTCAGGAAGCGACGGGCACGCCGGACGCGGCGGCCACCCGGGCGAGGAAGCGTCGGACGATCTCCTCCCCCGCCGCCACCCCCACCTCGTCGAGGGCGGTGACGCCGGGGGCGGTCCAGCCGCCGTCGGCGAGTTCGCCGTGCCCGGGCCGCCAGGCGGCGTCGGCGGCGAGCAGCAGGTCGGCGTCGAGCAGTGAGTCGCCGGCCGCGAGCACGGTGGACGCGCCGGTGCGCCGGACGGCTTCGGCGAGGGCGGCGCTCTTGCTGAGCGGCGCGGGGACGGCGTAGACCTTGCGGCCCTGGAGCGAGACCGTCCAGCCGCGTTCGGCGCACCAGCCGGTCAGCTCGTCGAGCCAGCCGACGGGCAGTGCGGCGCGCTCGACGACGAGGTAGGCGAACAGCCCATCGGCGACGCGGCGCTTGTGCGTCCACTCCGGGTCGGCGCTCAGGGCGAGCTGCCGGACGACCTCCTCCAGCGGGGCAGCGCCGGAGGCGAGCCGCGCGGTGATCTCGGTGTGCCAGTCCTGGTCGGGCACGCCGTCGACGAGCAGGTGCCCGCCGTTGCCGCAGATCGCGTACGCGGGGACCCAACCGGGCGTCGGGCCGGGCAGGTTGATCCGCTCGTACTGGGCGAGGGTGCGGGTGGTGGCGGGGACGAACCAGGCCTGCCGGACTAGTTCGACGAGCAGCGCGGCGGCCTGTTCGGTCATGAACGAGAGCGCCTTGCCGTCGTGCACCTCGACGGAGAGCAGTCGGGGCGCGAGCCGGTCGGGGACGTCCAGGGCGAGGGCCCGGTTGGAGTAGACGAGCGTCCGGTCGAGGTCGCTGGCGACGAGGACATCGGCGTTCATCAGGACTCCTTCACCACAACGGTCCTACCGGAGGCCCCGGTCGCTCCCCGACTGTAGCGGGGGTGGATGAGGCCGACGCAGGAGTACGGCAGGCCGTCCACCTCCTCGACCTCGACGCCGCGCTGGGCGGCGAGCAGCCGGACGTGGTCGAGGTCGGCGCCGGCGCCGCGCCGGGCGAGGACCCGCCAGGGGACGCGGCGCAGCAGCACCCGGGTGGTCTCGCCGACGCCGGGCTTGACCAGGTTGACGCTGTCGATGCCGTACTCGGTGCTGATCCGTTCGACGGCGGCCCAGCCGGCCCAGTCGGGCGTGCGGTCCGGGGCGGTGGACAGCCGGTCGGCGGCGGCGACGGCCTCCGGGCGGACGGCGTCGAAGTGGTCGGCAACGGTGTCGAGGAAGGCGGCGGAGACGTCCGCGCCGGCCAGTTCGGCGTAGTGCTTGGCCCCGTGGAAGTCGTCCGGGCCGATCAGGCCGGGCCGCAGCACGGTGCGCGAGACCAGGCCGGAGACGGTGGAGTTGAGGCAGGCGGAGGGGATCAGGAAGTCGTCCCGGGTGCCGTAGGTGCGCGCGCAGCGGCCGGGGTCGGCGAGGACGGCGAGGCCCGGGTCGAAGCCGGTGCCGGCCAGGGCCTCGGCGAGTTCGCGGGTGATCGCGCCCTTGCCGGTCCAGCCGTCGACGAACACGACGTCGCCGGCGTGGTGGTGGGTGGCCAGGTAGCGCAGGGCGACCGGGTCGATGCCGCGGCCGCGGACGATGGAGACGGCGTAGTGCGGGGTGTCGAGGCCGTGGGCGTGGGCGAGCCAGCGGCGGATCAGGATGCCGACGGGCGTGCCGGCCCGGGCCAGCGAGGCGAGCACCAGGCCGGGGCCGCGCTCGCGCAGCAGGGTCTCGGCGACGGTGCCGGCGGCGAGCGCGATGCGGCGGGCGGAGGCGCGCAGTGCCTGGTGGAACAGCTCCTGGTACTCGGGGCTGGGCTGGTACTCGACCGGCAGCGACTCGGCGTAGTGCGCGCCGCCGTTCTGGACGGCCTCCTCGCGCTCCTCGGTGGGGGCTTCGAGCGGGACGCCGGAGAGGTCCTTGAGCAGCCAGGCCACCTCGTCGGGCCGGTAGGAGGAGAACGCCGGGCCGTACAACGGGGACGGCAGGCGGGAAGGCCCGTGGGACGGCAGCCCGGCCGGCATGCGGGACGGCAGCCGGACCGGCCGGTGGGAGGGCAGCACCGCGAGCACCACCTGGTCGGTGACCTGCCGCAGCTGGCCGAGCAGGGCGCGCTCGCCCTCGCGCAGGGCGGGGGTGTCGGCGACGTCGTCGACCACCAGCACGACCGCGTCGAAGCGGCGGGCCGGGTCGCTGCCGGGGGCGACGTTGTAGGCGTAGCGCTCGCGCGACGCGTCGTCCTGCGGGTCGTCGTGGGCGGGGAAGGCGAGGCGGGTGCGGATGGCGTAGCCGGGGTCGTCCACGGCGAGGACGGGCGAGCGGGTGGTGGTGGAGTAGCGGACGCGGTCGCCGCCCAGCCGGTCGGCGAGTGCGCCGGCCAGCCGCAGCGGGGCGTACATCAGCTCCTCGAAGCCGAGGACCAGCACGCGCCGCGCGGTGGCGGGCAGTGCGTCGGCCAGCTGTCCGGCCAGGCGGGGCAGGGCGGCGTCCAGTCGGGCGCGGTCGCGGGCGGTGAACCCGTGCCGGCCGCCGTCGGGGAGCCCGGCGGGCCAGTCCAGGTCGACCCGGGCGAGCGGTGCGGGCGTTCCCGGGGGTGCGGCGGGGGCGGGGGCGGCCTCGGCTATCAGCCGCTCGGCGCGGTCCAGGACATCGGCGGGCAGCTGGACGGCGCCGCTGGCGGTGGCCACCAGGTCGAGCCGGACGCCGAGTTCGGCGGCGGTGTCGGCGAGCCGGCGGCGGTCGGCGGTGGAGCGCAGGTCGACCAGGGCGACGACGACGTAGTGGTCGCGGGGGTGGCGGGCGTGCAGTTCACGGATGGTGTTGAGGACCGTGCGGCCGGTCGAGAACTCGTCGTCGACCAGCACCAACGGGCCGTCACCGGTGAGGAGTTCGGGATCGGCGGGGAGCAGCAGGTGCGAGGTGGCGTGCGAGTGCTCCTCCTCGAAGCCGCCGAGCGGGGGCACGCCGGGCACCGGGCGGCGGGTGGAGTGCAGATACGGGGCGTCGAGGCCGTCGGCGACGCTGTGGCCGAGGCCGGTGGCCGTCTCCGCGTAGCCGAGGACGACGGCCCGCGCGGCGGCCTCGTCGCCGAGCAACTCGCGGACCTGCCGGCCGAGTTCGAGCCCTGCGCCGTGGACGACCGCGGGCCGCTGCGGGACGTGCTTGCCGAGCACGGTGGAGACCAGCAGGTGGGCGCGCTTCGGGTTCTGGGAACGCAGGGCCAGGCCCACGAGTTCGGGGAGGCGGTCCGATCCGGTCAGGGCGATGCCGGCCCGGTCGGCGACCCAACGGCCGGTCCACGTCTGCTGTGCTGTCACTGCTGGTCCTGCCTTCGCATGGTGCGGTGGTGCGGTCTTCGGATCAGTCGGATAGGTCGGATCGGTCGGGCCGTTCAGGCCGGCTGCGGACAGCCCCCTCAGCCCCCTCACTCCCCGCACAGGCAGGCCGCGAGCAGCTCCGCGAAGCTCACGTCCTCCCGGGCCACCCCGAACACCTCCGCCCGCAGCAGCACCCGCTCCGCCCAGGCCCGGTGCGGCCGGGCCTCGTTCATCTTGTTGGTGTACGCCGAGCGCAGGACCCCGCCGCCGTCCTGCTCCTGCCGGAGGATGTCCCGGGCGTCGCAGTACTCCTCGTGCGTGACCACGGAGAGGGCGTGCACGGCGGGGACGTGGCTGGGGTGGATGCAGGTCTTGCCGAGCAGGCCGTTGGCCCGGTCGAGCTCGACCTCCCGGATCAGCCCGTCCAGGTCGTGCTCGATGATCCGCCGGCGGACCTCCTCGCCGGAGGCCCGGGCCGTCCCGGGGGCCTCGGCGAACGGCGTGCGGCGCAGCTGCGGCTTGAACATCCGCTCCTGGACCGGAAAGTACTCCCAGACCGGACCGGTGACGGTGTACCCGGTGCCGTCCGCCCGGCCGAGCACGTTGACCACGTCGCCGATCACCGCCGAGACCAGGGCGACGTCGTACGCGGTGAGGTCGGGCGAGCGGCGCAGGCCGTACGCGGAGCAGAGGTCGGTCACGCCGAGGCGGACGGCGAGCACCCGCTCCCGGTGCCCGGCGAGCAGGTCGGCGATGCCGAAGAGCTGCTGGCGCCTGGTCTCCAGGTGGGCGAGTTCGGGTGACTCCAGGACGGGCATGGCGAACAGCCGGCGCCCGGTGGCGGCCTCGGCGGCGGCCAGGGCGGCCAGGTACGCGCCGCCGGTCTGCATGGTGAACTTCGGCAGGACGAACCCGCTCAGCAGCTCGACGGCCGGCCCGAGCCGCTCGGCCAGGTCGAGGATCTGGGAGGCGGCTCGAACTCTGATGAAGAGCAGGGGGTGGCTTTGTGTGCAGTCGGTGAAATCCCTGACCAGGTCATTCAACTGCTCGATCAGGTTCCGCTCCCCCGCGTCCACCTCGTGGTCGGCGATCGCGTCCTCCAGGCAGAGCACCATCGACACCACGCCCCGAGCAGCCTGTTTGCGGATGTCGGCGGCCAGCGCGGGCCGGGTGGCGGGGCTGTAGAGGGTGCCGCCGAGGGCGGTGGCCAGCACCGCGGCCTCGCTCCGCGCGGTGAACGGCCGGGGCGGTTCGAGGAAGAGGCGACCGCGTACGTCGTCGGCGAGGTGGCCGAAATGGCGCAAGGTGCTCTCCTCAGAGGTTTGACGGCCGCCGGTCCGTTGCCGGGGCGTTCGACGGCGCGGGACGACACCGCGATCCAGCGGTGCGACACCATGGTTAACCGGTCCACGGGGCTCCGTGGTTCCCGGCCGGACGCCGGCGGGCCCCCCTCCGCCCGACCCCGGCGGGCCCTTGGACCGCCCATCGTACGGACGGATTCCGGCCGTCCCCGGTTCCTCGGCACTGAACTCCCGGAACATCGCCGTCCAGATCACCGATCACCGGTCGAGCACCGGCAAACCCCCGGCAAGCGCAAGTCTTGGCAAAGTCCGACCCGGTTCCGACGGTCCCGGTCACGTTGTCCGAAGGGGTGGCGAACGGGCAGGATGGTCGGCTATGACGCACGTGATGGCCAAGGGCGCCAACATCGCACTGCCGGCTGCGGCGGTCCGCGCCGTGCTGCGCTGGAGCGCCACGCCCGGTGCGCCGGACGTGGACGCGTCCGCGCTGCTGCTCGGCGCCACCGGCAAGGTCCGTTCGGATGCCGACTTCGTCTTCTACAACCAGCCGCGGCACCCCTCCGGCCTGGTGCGCCACCTGCCCAAGCAGCAGACCTCCGGCGGCGCCGAGATCATCGACACGATCGAGGTCGAACTCGCCAAGCTGCCCGCCGACGTCGACCGGGTGGTGCTGGCCGGCTCCTCCGAGGGCGGCTCCTTCCGCACGGTGCCCGGGCTGCGCCTGCTGCTCTTCGACGCCACGGCCGGGGACGGCGCGCCCGCACTCGCCGAGTTCGCGATCTCCGACGGCGAGAACGTCACCGCCCTGGTCGCGGGCGAGCTGTACCGGCGCTCCGGCGCCTGGAAGTTCCGGGCGATCGGCCAGGGCTACACCTCCGGCCTGATCGGCCTGGCCACCGACTTCGGCATCACCGTCGACGACGAGGCGGAGGCCGCCGCGGCCCCGGCGGCGGCCTCGACGGCCACCCCCACCGTCACCCCCACCGCCGCCGTCGACCCCCGCAGCACCCCGCTGCCCGCCCCGCGCCCGACCGCCCCGCCCGAGCCCGGCACCTTCACCCTGGCCCCGGCCGTCCCGCAGCCGTCGGCCACCCCCCAGGGCCGGCCCCAGCAGCAGCCCGCCGCGGCCGCCACCGGCGCGGTGCCGCCCCCGCCGACCGCGCCGCCCGCCGTTCCCCCGGCCACTGCGCCGGCCCCGCCCGCACCCCCGACCCACCAGCCCGGCACCGGCTACGGCTACCCGCACCAGCCGCAGCCCCAGCAGCCGCCCGGCACCGGCTACGGCTATCCGCAGCAGCAGCCCGGTACCGGCTACGGGTACCCGCAGCCCACCCCCCAGCCGTACCCGCAGCAGCAGGGCACCGGCTACGGCTACCCGCACCAGCAGCAGCCCGCCCCGCAGCAGCACCCCGGCAGCTACGGCTACCCGCACGCCGGCACCGGCCAGCAGCCGCCGGCCCAGGCCCCCGCGCAACCACCGGCCCAGGCCCAGGCACCGGCCCAGCCGCCCACCGGCGAGGAGTTCGCCCTGCCGCCGCAGGGCCCGCAGTTCCAGCCCCGCTGATCGGCCTGCGCAGGGCATGACCGCCGCCCGGCTCCGACCGGACCGAACAGGGCCGAGGCCGGACAGGGCCGGGCCGGGCCGGGCCGGGCCGGACAGGGTCTAGTCGGAGCCGCCCTGGCTCTTGTACCCGCGCTGCCACTGCAGCCCGAACCCGTACAGCCGGTCGATGTCCGCCTGGAACCCGTTGACGTACCGCACCTCACGGCGCACCGTCAGCTGGTTGTCCCCCGCGTTCTCGATCAGCACCACCGCGCACGAGCGCGCCGCCCGGGCCCGTTCGTCCAGCTTGATCTCGATCCGTGGCCCGGTCTGCGGCACGATCGTCACCACCGCGTGGGACTGCTCGAAGGCCGGCGTGCCGTCGTAGATGTAGACGAAGATCAGCAGCCGTTTGAACTTGTCCTTCTTCTCCAGGTTGACGTACATCGTCTCGCCGGACGGCGCCCCGTACTGGTCGTCGCCGCTGAGCTTGATGTACGGCGGTTGCCGGAGGTCGCCGAAGTAGCCGCCGAGCGGTTGTACCACGCCGCTGCTCCCGTCGGACAGTTCGTACATGCACGCCAGGTCGAGGTCGACGTTGACCTGCTCGTTCTGCACCGAGTCCGGCTCCAGCGGGCGCAGGATGCGGGGGCTGAAGAGGCGCTTGGCGCGTTCCCGGGCACTGGGCCGGACGGCCCCGGAGCGGGTGGTCCAGTGCAGGTTGACGTAGAGGTAGCCGGTGGTGGCCGCGGCCCCGGTGATCGCGTGCTGCGGGGTCGACTTGGTGAGTATGACCTTGTGCTGACCGCCCGGGTTGTCGAAGGTGTAGTTCCGCTCCCCGCGCAGGTACTCCCAGATCGAGACCATCCCGCCCTCTCCCCCTGCTCCCGTCAGGCGATCTGACGGTCCGCCGCTCCATGATCGGGCATCAGCCCGGCCCTCGGATACCCAAACCTCCCCCTCCCCTACCCCGTCGGGCCCCCCGGCGCTCACCGCCGGGTCGACGAGTGGAGCGGTCGGCGGGTCGATTGGCGGGAGGAAGCCCCCCTCCCGTAACATGCCGCCCCTTCGGACGCGATATCGTCTAGCCGCACAGGTGTCCCGTCCGCCCCTGCGCGGGTGCGGCGGGTACGCCGTGCGGCGACGAACGAATCGTCAGGCGCTCCCCGAGTACCGGGAGCTGACCGCCTGTGTCGCTCTGTGAACCCGTCCCCTGCGGAAACCCGAGGCCCGACCCGCAATGAACCTGACCTCCATACAGCTGGTCTGGACCGTCGTCGGCGGCGCAGCCCTGCTGTTCGTCGCCGTCCTGCTGGCGACGCTGCGTTTCAAGAACACGAAGAAGGAAGAGGCCGGCGACTCCTGGGAGCGCAGCGAGGAGCGTCGGCGGCGCAAGGAGATGATCTACGGCATCTCCTCCTACACGCTGCTGTTCTGCTGCGCCGGTGTCGCGGCCGCGCTGTCCTTCCACGGCCTGGTGGGCTTCGGCAAGGAGAACCTGGGGCTGTCCGGCGGCTGGGAGTACCTCGTCCCGTTCGGCCTCGACGGCGCCGCGATGTTCTGCTCGGTGCTCGCCGTGCGCGAGGCCAGCCACGGTGACGCCGCGCTCGGCTCCCGCCTGCTGGTCTGGGTGTTCGCGATCGCCTCGGCCTGGTTCAACTGGGTGCACGCGCCGCGCGGCGTGACGCACGACGGCGCCCCGCAGTTCTTCTCCGGCATGTCGATCTCGGCGGCGATCCTGTTCGACCGCGCGCTGAAGCAGACCCGCAAGGCCGCGCTGCGCGAGCAGGGGCTCGTGCCGCGCCCGCTGCCGCAGATCCGGATCGTCCGCTGGCTGCGCGCCCCGCGCGAGACCTACGCGGCCTGGTCGCTGATGCTGCTGGAGAACGTCCGCAGCCTGGACGAGGCGGTCGAGGAGGTGCGCGAGGAGCGCCAGGCCAAGCTGGACGCCAAGGTGCGGGCCCGCACGGCCGACCGCCGCGAGCGGGCCGAGCTGAAGGCCATCTCCCGCCAGGGCGGCATGCTCGCCCGGGCCCGCGGCGGCCGCCAGGTGCCCGCGCTCACGGCTGCCGGCGACGGCCAGACCGCTACGGAGCCTGCCCTAGCCGCCGAGTCGGACACCGCCTCCTCGTACCAGGCCGCCTCGGGCCCGCTGGAGCCGGCCGCGCTGGACGCCGGCCGCCGCCCGCGTGCCGCCGTCGGCTCGTCGTACGCGCCGTCCTCCTCGGCGTCCTCCTCGTCCTCGTCCTACTCGTCGTCCTACTCCTCGTCCTCGTCCGTCGGATCGGCCTCGGGCTCGTCCTACCGCAGCTCGGCCATCGACCTGACGGCCGACGACGACACCCTGTCGATGCCCAAGCTGGACTCGCTGGAGCGCAAGCTGCGCGCGATCGAGCAGCAGCTCGGCTGAGCGGGCCCACCGCGACGCGAAACGGCCGCCCCCGGATTCCCGGAGGCGGCCGTTTCGCGTACCCGGCGGGCTACTCGCCGGTACTCGTACCCACCAGTTCCGGTTCGTCCTGCGCGCCCTCGCGCCGGTTGCGCAGGATCGACGAGCCGAGCGCCAGCCCGATGAAGGCGACGCCGATCAGGCCGGTGACGATCTCCGGGATGTGGTACTTGATCCCGACCAGCAGGATCACCGAGAGCGCGCCGATCGCGTAGTGCGCGCCGTGCTCCAGGTAGACGTAGTCGTCCAGGGTGCCCTTGCGGACCAGGAAGACGGTCAGCGAGCGGATGTACATCGCGCCGATGCCCAGACCCAGGGTGATCTGGAAGATGTCGCTGGAGATGGCGAACGCGCCGACCACGCCGTCGAAGGAGAACGAGGCGTCCAGGACCTCCAGGTAGAGGAAGAGGAAGAACGCGGCCTTGCCGCCGACCTGGAGGATCGACTTGCCGGACTTCTCTGCCGCCTCCTCGCGCTCGGCGTCCTCCTCCAGACCCGATTCGAAGATCGAGGAGAGGCCGCCGACCACGAGGTAGGTGATCAGGCCGAGGACACCGGCGAGCAGAACGGTTTCAGCGTGCTCCCCGGCGAAGAAGTTGGAGGCCAGCACCAGCACGACCAGTGCGACGACGCTGGAGAAGGCGTCCAGCTTGCCGACCTTCTCCAGCGGGCGCTCGATCCAGCCCAGCCAGTTGTGCTCCTTCTCGTCGTCGAACACGAAGTCGAGGAAGATCATGAGCAGGAAGACGCCGCCGAAGGCCGCGATGGCGGGGTTGGCCGCCTCCAGGTACTGGCCGTAGGTCAGGCCGTCGTGCGTCGCGTCGGAGTGCAGCGCGAGGTCGATGACCGTCGCGGGGTTGAGCTTCGCGGTGAGGCCGACCACCAGCAGCGGGAAGACCAGCCGCATGCCGAAGACGGCGATGAGCACGCCGACGGTCAGGAAGATCTTCTGCCAGTACGGGTTCATCCGCTTCAACACCGTGGCGTTGACCACCGCGTTGTCGAACGACAGGGAGATCTCCAGGATGGAGAGGATCAGCACGATGCCGAATCCTTGGGCCCCCCAGAGCAGTCCGGCCGCGATCAGGCCTAGGACGGTGATCGCGAACGACCAGCCGAAAGTGCGGAGGAACACGGGACTTGGTTACCTTTCGGGTTTCGGGCCGTGCCGGGGGCGGCCTCGTCCCGAGACGCCCTGACCGGGCCGGGCCCGGTCAGGTCACCCCCGCACTGCCTTCTATTCTCATGATCGTAGGTTGGGTGCGATTGTTCTGATTTTCGCCTTTTCGCCCTTACTGTACGTTTACGCCGAAGTCGAGGGCGATGCCGCGCAGGCCGGAGGCATAGCCCTGGCCCACCGCGCGGAACTTCCACTCGCCCGCGTAGCGGTACAGCTCGCCGAAGATCATCGCGGTCTCGCTGGACGCGTCCTCGGACAGGTCGTAACGGGCGATCTCCTGGCCGTCGAGGGAGTTGGCGACCCGGATGTAGGCGTTGCGGACCTGCCCGAAGTTCTGCAGCCGCGCCTCGGCGTCGTAGATCGACACCGCGAAGACCACCTTGTCCGCCTGCGCCGGCACCAGGTCCAGGTTGACCAGGACCACCTCGTCGTCGCCGTCGTCCTCGCCGCCGGTGAGGTTGTCACCGGTGTGCTCGACCGAGCCCTCGGGGCTCTTGAGGTTGTTGTAGAAGACGAAGTACTCGTCACCGAGCACCCGGCCGCCACCACAGATCAGGGCGCTCGCATCGAGGTCGAACGGTGCGCCCGTGGTCGAACGGGCGGACCAGCCGAGGCCGATCTGGACCTGCGTCAGGTTCGGCGCGGCCTTGGTGAGCGAGACGTTCCCGCCCTTGGCGAGCGTGACCACCATGACTGTTCTTCCTCCCTTGCCTTCTCCCGGGGCGCGCCTACAAGGTGTAGTCCCCCACGGCCCGGGCCGGCCCCGTTTGGCCGGCTGAACTTCCTGAACTCACATCCTCGCAGCGCACGGAGCCGGCACGAAGCCGGGGCGGGGCCCGGGCGCCCGAAGGCGGGGGGGCCCCCCCCGCAGACCCCCCCGCGCCGGCGGCCGGCCCCCCCCCCGCGGCCGGGGGGTGCGGGGGGGGGGGGCCC
>NZ_JBHXTQ010000067.1:29871-49199 GCF_042677305.1 Kitasatospora sp. NPDC127121
CCGGACCTCTGAAGGTCCGGGGCCGCCCCGTACAAGGCTCCCGCGCCGGGCGACCGGCCGCCGTCCGGCGCCGTGTCGTGTCGTGTCGTGTCGCCCGGTGTCGTCCGGTGTCGTCCGGTCAGACGTTGACGCCGAAGTCCTGGGCGATGCCGCGCAGGCCGGAGGCGTAGCCCTGGCCGATGGCCCGGAACTTCCACTCGGCGCCGTTGCGGTACAGCTCGCCGAAGACCATCGCGGTCTCGGTGGAGGCGTCCTCGGAGAGGTCGTAGCGGGCCAGCTCCGCGTTGTCGGCCTGGTTCACCACGCGGATGAACGCGTTGCGCACCTGGCCGAAGTTCTGCCCGCGGCTCTCGGCGTCGTAGATCGAGACCGGGAAGACGATCTTCTGCACGTCCGCCGGGACGCCGGCCAGGTTGACCTTGATCGCCTCGTCGTCGCCCTCGCCCTCGCCGGTGCGGTTGTCACCGGTGTGCTCGACGGAGCCGTCCGCGCTCTTCAGGTTGTTGAAGAAGACGAAGTTCCCGTCCGAGGCGACCTTGCCCTGCTCGTTGCAGAGCAGCGCGCTGGCGTCCAGGTCGAAGTCCGTCCCGGTGGTGGTCCGGACGTCCCAGCCCAGGCCGACGACCACGGCCGAAAGCCCCGGGGCCTCCTTGGTGAGCGAGACATTGCCGCCCTTGCTCAGGCTGACACCCACTTGTCCTCCAAGAATCGGGAGGCACGCCCTGGTGCCCCCGTGGTGCGGTTCGAGGCGCCGGCCGGCGAGCGGCTCACGTGCCCCACCCGACCAACGGACCGAGCGTAGTGCGCGGTTCCCGTCCGGACGTGCGAACGGGCCCGACGCGGCTGTTCGAAGTTCGCGGGGCCGGGCCCGCGGCCACCGCCACGGGCCTCCACGCGGGGCCTCAGAGGGCGCCGAGGGCCTTCAGGTACTCCTGCTCGTCCCGGGCGTCCGGGAGGTCGTTGACGACGCTCCAGCGCACCGTGCCCGCCGTGTCGATCACGAAGGTGCCGCGCACGGGGCAGCCCTTCCGCTCGTCGAGGACGCCGTAGGCGCGGGCGATCTCGCCGTGCGGCCAGAAGTCGGCCAGCAGCGGGAACTCCAGGCCCTCGCGGTCGGCGAAGACGCGCTGGGTGAACTGCGAGTCGCAGGAGACGCCGAGCACCTGGACCCGGTCGTTCTGCAGCTGCGCCAGCTCCCGCTGGATGGCGCCGAGCTCGCCGGTGCAGACGCCGGTGAAGGAGAACGGGTAGAAGACCAGGACGACGTTCCGCTCGCCCCGGAAGTCGGAGAGGCGGACCGCTTCGCCGTGCTGGTTGTTGAGCTCGAAGTCCGGAGCCTCGGTGCCGACCTCGATGGCCATGAACGTGACCTTTCTGACGCGCCCGTGCCGCGCGGGCGGCGCGGCCAGCGCCATCCTCGCATCCGTTCGGGCACGTTCCGCCGAATGGATGAGGGCGGCACCCGCACGCTTCACCGCTTTCGCCCTGGGCGAACGCGTTTCCGGGCCGGCTCCGAGGCCGACGCGACCCCGGGTGAACACGCTCCGTGATGACACGGGCGGGCGCCGCCGCCGGTTCCGGACCCCGGAAAACGATCGGGCCCCGCTGGAGGGATCCTCCAGCGGGGCCCGGTGCGGGGCCTCAGAGCCCGCTCAGCGCTTGCCGCCCGGCTTGGCCGTGGACTTGGTGGCGAGCCGGGTGGCCGCCCAGTCCTTGGCGACCGCGATCGAGCTGGTCTGGGAGAGACCGGCGGTGCGGGCCGCGTCCGCGATGTCGGACGCCTCGACGTGGCCGTCACGCCCGGTCTTGGGCGTCAGCAGCCAGATCAGACCGCCCTCGGCCAGGTACTCCAAGGCATCGACGAGGGAGTCGGTGAGGTCCCCGTCGTCGTCGCGGTGCCACAGCAGAACGGCGTCGGCGACGTCGTCGTAGTCCTCGTCGACGAGATCCGTCCCGGTGAGCTCCTCGATGCCTTCGCGGAGATCCTGGTCAGTGTCGTCGTCGTACCCCAGCTCCTGGATGATCTGGCCTTCTTCGAAGCCGAGACGGGTCGCCGGGTTGGACTTGTCCGCGGGGTCCGCGGTCGCGCTCACGGGAATAACCTCCAGTATTCGGCCCGGCATCCATGCCGAGGCTGTGGCCGTAGTCCACACGGGCGCGGCGGTTCGCGCAAGTACCCGACCCCCGATCCCCCCCAAAGGTTGACGTGCCACAGCGGGGACACGCCGTTCGATGTGTCGGGAATCACACCGATTTGCCCTTCTCTGCATGAGACAAGGATGCTTCGGGTGGTCCCGGCCCACAGGGCGTACGGATGCCCGAGATACGAACGGCATTCGGGTCCGCGCGTGCGCGGGCGTAGAGTCTCCTGTTGGCCCTCACCCCGGCCGCCCGCCATCGGGCGGACGGGACACCAGGTCGGACCACCTCTGTACGTAGCACCCGGGGGTGTGCGGGGCGGGCGAAGTCGCCCGGACCGCGCACCGCCAGACCGTCCCGCCCACCAGGCGGAACGGTTACCGATCGGTAGAGATGACGGATCTCCGAGCGCGGTAGCACGATGGAGGCGGCGCGACACACCTCAGTTTCGACCGACAGTGAAGGAACAGCGTGGCTTCCGGATCCGATCGCAACCCGATCATCATTGGCGGCCTTCCGAGTCAGGTCCCGGACTTCGATCCCGAGGAGACCGCGGAATGGCTGGAGTCGCTTGACGCGGCCATCGACGAGCGGGGGCGCGAGCGCGCCCGCTACCTGATGCTCCGCCTGATCGAGCGCGCCCGCGAGAAGCGTGTCGCCGTGCCCGAGATGCGCAGCACGGACTACGTCAACACCATCGCGACCAAGGACGAGCCGTTCTTCCCCGGCAACGAGGAGATCGAGCGCAAGATCCTCAACGCGACCCGCTGGAACGCGGCCGTGATGGTCTCCCGGGCGCAGCGCCCGGGCATCGGCGTGGGCGGGCACATCGCCACCTTCGCCTCCTCCGCGTCGCTGTACGACGTCGGCTTCAACTACTTCTTCCGCGGCAAGGACGCCGAGGGCGAGTCCGGCGACCAGATCTTCTTCCAGGGCCACGCCTCCCCCGGCATCTACGCCCGCGCGTTCCTGCTGGACCGACTGTCCGAGCAGCAGCTCGACGCGTTCCGCCAGGAGAAGTCGAAGGCCCCGTACGGCCTCTCCAGCTACCCGCACCCGCGGCTGATGCCGGACTTCTGGGAGTTCCCGACCGTATCCATGGGCCTCGGCCCGCTCGGCGCGATCTACCAGGCCCGGATGAACCGCTACCTGGAGCACCGCGGGATCAAGGACACCTCCGACTCGCAGGTCTACGCCTTCCTCGGCGACGGCGAGATGGACGAGCCGGAGTCGCTGGGCCAGCTGTCGCTGGCCGCGCGCGAGGGCCTCGACAACCTGACCTTCGTGGTCAACTGCAACCTGCAGCGCCTGGACGGCCCGGTCCGCGGCAACGGCAAGATCATCCAGGAGCTGGAGTCCCAGTTCCGGGGCGCCGGCTGGAACGTGATCAAGCTGGTTTGGGACCGCAGCTGGGACCCGCTGCTCGCGCAGGACCGCGACGGCGTCCTGGTCAACAAGCTGAACACCACGGTGGACGGCCAGTTCCAGACCTACGCCACCGAGACCGGCCAGTACATCCGCGAGCACTTCTTCGGCAGCGACCTGCGCCTGCGCAAGATGGTCGAGAGCATGACCGACCAGCAGGTCCAGCACCTGGGTCGCGGCGGCCACGACCACAAGAAGATCTACGCGGCGTTCAAGGCGGCCCGCGAGCACCAGGGCCAGCCGACGGTCATCCTCGCCCAGACGGTCAAGGGCTGGACGCTCGGCCCCAACTTCGAGGGCCGCAACGCCACCCACCAGATGAAGAAGCTGACGGTCGAGGACCTGAAGCGCTTCCGCGACCGGCTGCACCTGCCGATCACCGACAAGCAGCTCGACGAGGGCTACCCGCCCTACTACCACCCGGGCCGCGACTCGGAAGAGATCCAGTACATGCACGACCGCCGCAGCGAGCTGGGCGGCTACGTGCCGACCCGCAAGGTGCGCCCGCGTCAGCTGGAACTGCCCGGCGACGACGCGTACAAGGCGGTCAAGAAGGGCTCCGGCAACCAGACCATCGCCACCACCATGGCGTTCGTCCGGGTGCTCAAGGACCTCATGCGGGACAAGGGCATCGGCAACCGCTTCGTGCCGATCGCGCCCGATGAGTACCGCACCTTCGGCATGGACTCGCTCTTCCCGTCGGCGAAGATCTACAACCCGCTCGGCCAGACCTACGAGTCGGTCGACCGCGACCTGCTGCTGGCCTACAAGGAGTCGCCGACCGGCCAGATGCTGCACGACGGCATCTCCGAGGCCGGCTGCACCGCCTCGCTGATCGCCGCCGGCTCCTCCTACGCCACCCACGGCGAGCCGCTGATCCCGGTGTACGTCTTCTACTCGATGTTCGGGTTCCAGCGCACCGGCGACCAGTTCTGGCAGATGGCCGACCAGCTGGCCCGCGGCTTCGTGATCGGCGCCACCGCCGGCCGCACCACGCTGACCGGCGAGGGCCTCCAGCACGCCGACGGCCACTCGCAGCTGCTGGCCTCGACCAACCCCGGCGTCGTCGCGTACGACCCGGCGTACGGCTTCGAGATCGCGCACATCGTCCAGGACGGTCTGCGGCGGATGTACGGCACCAGTGCCGAGCACCCGCACGGCGAGGACGTGTTCTACTACATGACCGTCTACAACGAGCCGATCAAGATGCCGGCCGAGCCCGAGAACGTGGACGTCGAGGGCATCCTCAAGGGTCTGCACAGGTACGCGCCGGGCACCGCCGGCCAGATCCCGGCCCAGATCCTCGCCTCCGGCGTGGCCGTGCCATGGGCCCTGGAGGCCCAGCGCATCCTCGCCGAGGAATGGAACGTCAAGGCCGACGTCTGGTCCGCGACCTCCTGGAACGAGCTGCGCCGCGACGCGGTGGAGGCCGAGGAGTTCAACCTGCTGCACCCCGAGGAGCAGCAGCGCGTGCCGTACGTCACCCAGAAGCTCCAGGGTGCCGAGGGCCCGGTCGTCGCCGTGTCCGACTGGATGCGCGCGGTGCCGGACCAGATCTCCCGCTGGGTGCCCGGTCAGTACCAGTCGCTGGGCGCCGACGGGTTCGGCTTCGCCGACACCCGTGGTGCGGCGCGTCGCTTCTTCCACATCGACCCGCAGTCGGTCGTCCTGGCGGTGCTCACCGAGCTCGCCAAGCAGGGCAAGGTCGACCGCAGTGCGCTGAAGGACGCGATCGACCGCTACCAGCTGCTCGACGTGGCCGCGGCCGACCCGGGCGCCGCCGGCGGCGACGCCTGATCACCCGCTAGACCCTGAAGGGCCGGGCCTCCGAGCACGGAGGTCCGGCCCTTCGGCGTCCCCGGGTGCAACCCGGGCAGCCCCACCCGCCCGCGGCGGCGGATGACGGCACGCAGCGGCCCCGGACTCGGTCGAGTCCGGGGCCGCTGGTCGTTGCCCGCTGGCCGCTGGCCGCTGGCCGCGCGGGGATCAGACGTGGCGCGGGATCAGATGTGGACGGCCGGGCCCGCGTCGACGGTGCCGCGGCGGGTGAGCAGGCCGAGCACCGCGGCGCCGAAGGCCACCACGGCGGCGACCGCGAAGGCGAGCGACATGCCGCTGACGAAGGAGTCGTGCACGGCGCCGGCCATCGCGTCCACCGCCTGCTGCGGGGTGCCGGCCGGGGCCGGCGGGGCGATGCCGAGCTGCGCGGCCTGCTTGAGGCCCTCGGCCTCGGCGCCCTGGACCGGCGGCAGGCCGGCCTTGGCCCAGTTGCCGGGCAGCACGTCCCCGACCTTGGCCGCCATCAGCGCACCGAGCACCGCGGTGCCGAGGCTGCCGCCGACCTGCATCGCGGCCTGCTGGAGGCCGCCGGCCACACCGGACAGCTCCAGCGGGGCGTTGCCGACGATCACCTCGGTGGCGCCGACCATGACCGGGCTGATGCCGAGGCCCATCAGGACGAACCAGAGCGACATCACGCCGGTGCCGGAGCCCGCGTCCAGGGTGGACATGCCGAACATCGCGGTGGTGGTGATCAGCATGCCGGCCACGATCGGGATCCGCGGGCCGAGCTTGCCGATCGCGATGCCCGCCACCGGCGAACCGATGATCATCATGCCGGTCATCGGCAGCAGGTGGACGCCGGCCGACACCGGCGACATCCCGTGCACGTTCTGCAAGTAGAAGGTCACGAAGAAGATCGCGCCGAAGAACGCGAAGGCCATCAGCACCATCAGCAGGGTGCCCGCCGACAGCGGCACCGAACGGAACAGGCTGAGCGGGATCAGCGGCTCCTTCGCCCGGGCCTGCCAGAACGCGAAGAGCACCATCAGGACCACCGCGCCGCCCAGGAACAGCAGCGTGCGGGCGTCGCCCCAACCCCACTCGGGGGCCTTGATGATGCCGAAGACCAGCGCGAACATCGCCACCGAGAGCAGCGCGATCCCGGGCAGGTCGAAGGACTTGGCGGCCTTCTCGGCCCGTACGTCCTTGAGGATCCACAGGCCGAGGCCGAGCGCGATCAGGCCGACCGGGATGTTGATGAAGAAGACCGACTCCCAGTTGACGTGCTCGACCAGCAGGCCGCCGACGATCGGGCCGGCCGCGGTGGAGGCGCCGATCACGCCGCCCCAGATGCCGATCGCCATGTTGAGCTTCTCGGCCGGGAAGGCGCCGCGCAGCAGACCGAGCGCGGCCGGCTGGAGCAGCGCGCCGAACAGGCCCTGGAGCACCCGGAAGGCGATCACGGTCTGGATGTTGCCGGCGAAGCCGATCGCGGCCGAGGTGGCGGCGAAGCCGACGGCGCCGACCAGGAAGGTGTTCTTGTGGCCGAACCGGTCGCCGATCTTGCCGGCCGTGATCAGGAAGACCGCCAGGGCCAGCAGGTAGCCGCTGGTCACCCACTGGATCTCGGAGGGCGCGGCCTTCAGGTCCGCCTGGATGACGGGGTTGGCGATGGCGACGATCGTGCCGTCCAGGGCGACCATCATCACGCCGACCGCGACGGTCAGCAGGGTCAGCCAGGGGTGCCCCTTGAGCCCTCCCCCGCCCGGTGGCGTGCGCTGCGGCGGGACGTCCGCCTTGGCGTTCTTGACGACGGACTGGCTCATCTGGGGCCCTCCGGGGGCGTGGCAGAGAACGGAACGTGGGCGTGGCGCCGCGACCCACCCGTCCCCACGAGTGCCCGGTCGGCGAGCGCCACTTCCGGCAGATTATGTCAGCCACTGACATTCGGCAAACACTGACTTCTGGCTCTAGCTGACATTTGTCAGAGCGCTAAGGTTGTGCTCCTCACCCCACCCGCACGCGCTCGGAAGGCCCCGCCATGGCCGCTCGCACCCCCACCCCCACCGCCGCCCCGGGCACCCCCGAACGGCTGCCAGGGCTGCGCGAGCGCAAGAAGCAGCAGACCAGGGACGCCCTCGTCCAAGCCGCCCACGTGCTCTTCCTCGGCCAGGGCTTCGCCCGCACCACCGTCGACGAGATCGCCTCCGCCGTCGAGGTCTCCCAGCGCACCTTCTTCCGCTACTTCGCCAACAAGGACGAGGTCGCGCTCGCCGTGATGGCCGACGCCGAGGACTACTTCATCGAGTGCCTGTGCCGCCGCCCGGCCCACGAGTCCCCGCTCCAGGCCCTGCGCGCCGCGATCGTCCAGTCCTGGCGCGAACTCGGCGCCGAACACCGCAGCGGCCCCCGCTCGATCACCACCGCCCTCGAACTGATGCGGATGATCGAGGAGGCCCCCACCCTGCTCGCCACCCACCTGCGCCGGGTCACCGAGCAGGAACGGGTGGTCGTCCGGGTAATCGCCGAACGCGAGGGCCTCGACCCGGCCGAGGACCTGCGCCCCACCGTGCTCGCCGCCGTCTTCGGCAGCGTGCTGCGCGCCGCCCACCTGTCCTGGACCCCCGACCAGGAGCCCGCCGGGCCCGAGGGCATGGTCGCCGTCATCGAGCGCCACTTCGACCAGCTCGGCCCGGCCCTGGCCGGCCACTGGCGCACCGGCCCGCAGTAGCACCGGCCGCGCGGTAGTGCCGGCCCGCAGCAATACGGGCCCGCAGTAGTACCGCGGGCACCGCTCCCGGCCCCGGAACCGTGCCGGGAGCAGTAGTACCCGGGTAGCACCCCCTACCCCGGTAGCACTCCGATGTTCGACCCCAGTGCGACGACGGGCGGTCGGCACCCTCTTAGGCTGGCCCGCGATGAAGACGATCACCACGACCGAAGTCCGCGCGCAGGCCCTCCGGCTGCTCCGCTCGCTCCGGCACCACCTCACCACCCCGACCGGCGGGTCCACCCCGCTGCTCGGGGACTCGCCCCGGGCCTGGCTGCGCCGACTGCCGTACGTCGTCGCGCTGATCATGCAGGCCTCGCTGATCCCCACCGGGATCGTCGCCCTGGTCGACTTCTACGGCGTCGCCGTGCCCATCGCCGGCGCGCTCACCATCGCCCAGACCGCGCCGCTGCTGCTCGCCATCACCCGGCCGCTGGCCGCCTGGTGGATCAGCGCGGCCACCCTCGTCACCACGGCCTCCATCACCGCCCGGCACCACCAGCTCGGCGGCACCTGGCCGTGGACGGCGCCGATGATCCTGGCGTACGTCTTCCTGCTGATCGCGCTCGCGCTGCGGGAGAGCCGGGCCACCCTGATCGCGGTCTGGATCGCCACGATCCTGCTCACCCTCCTCACCACCACGCTCGGCTTCCCGCACGCCGACGACGGCACCACCATGCTGCTGGTCGCCCTCGGCGGCGCCGCCCTGCTGCTCGGCTGGGCCGTCCAGGACCGCGCCGAGGCCCGCCGGCTGCTCGCCGAACAGGAGCACATCAGCGAGGCCGAACGCGAGCGGCGCACCCTGCTGGAGGAGCGCGCCCGGATCGCGAGGGAACTGCACGACGTGGTCGCCCACCACATGTCGGTGATCGCCGTGCAGGCGGCCAGCGCGCCGTACCGGATCACCGGCGTACCGGACGCGGCCACCGAGGAGTTCACCGCCATCGCCGGCACCGCCCGCGAGTCGCTGACCGAGATGCGCCGACTGCTGGGCGTGCTGCGCAGCGAGGAGTCCGCCGCCGAGAAGGTGCCGCAGCCCGGGATCGAGCAACTGCCGCAGCTGATCGAGACGGTGGGACGGGCCGGGGTCCCGGCCGAACTGACGGTGGATCCGGGGCTGGCCGAGGCGGTGCCGAAGGCGGTCGCCCTGTCCGCGTACCGGATCGTGCAGGAGGCGCTGGCCAACGTGGTGCGCCACGCGCCCGGCTCGCGGGCCCGGATATCCCTGGTCGACGAGGGCGCCACCCTGCTGCTGACCGTGGTGAACACGCCCCCGCCCCAGCACACCGAGTCGCTGGAGGCCTCCATGGAGGGCACCGGACAGGGGCTGATCGGAATGCGGGAACGCGCCCGGCTGGTCGGTGGCAGGCTGGAGACCGGCCCGATGCCGGACGGCGGCTACAAGGTCGCCGCCGTCCTGCCCCTCGAAACCCCCCGGGAGAAGCCCGCATGACCATCCGCGTGATCATCGTCGACGACCAGGCCATGGTGCGGGCCGGCTTCGCCGCCCTGCTCAACGCCCAGAGCGACATCGACGTGGTGGGGGACGCGGCCGACGGCGCGCAGGCCCTGGAGGTGAGCGGCCGCACCCACCCGGACCTGGTGCTGATGGACGTCCGCATGCCCGTCATGGACGGCCTGGAGGCCGCCCGCCGACTGCTCGACCCCGCCGTCCCCGGCGCGCACCGGCCCAAGGTGATGATGCTGACCACCTTCGACGTGGACGACTACGTGTACGAGGCGCTGCGCGCCGGGGCCAGCGGCTTCCTGCTCAAGGACGCCCCGCCGGCCGACCTGATCTCCGCGGTCCGGGTGGTCTCGGCCGGCGAGGCGCTGCTCGCCCCCTCGGTGACCCGCCGGCTGATCGAGGACTTCGCCCGCAACCGGCCGGCCCGGCGGCGCGACCCCAAACTGCGGCTCAACGGCCTCACCCCGCGTGAGACCGAGGTGCTGGAGCTGATCGCCCGCGGCCTGTCCAACCAGGAGATAGCCGGCCGGCTGGTCCTGGCCGAGCAGACCGTCAAGACCCACATCGGGCGCATCCTCGCCAAGCTCGACCTGCGCGACCGCGCCCAGGCCGTCGTCCTCGCCTACGAGTCCGGCCTCGTGACGCCCGGCCAGTGACGCCGGTCCGGTGACCCTCGGCGGCTCCAGCCCGACGGCTCCGGTCCGGAGACACCCCCCGTGGTACCCCGAGCGATACCCCGAGTAGTACCCCGGTAGCACCCGGGAGTTGGCCCCGCGGTGTGACGTCCGCGGGGCCGTCGCATTTCTACCTTCCTTTCCGTCGAAGTCGAACGGATCAGGGAGGGGCCGGACATGGGGAAGTTTCGGGTCAAGAGAGCCATCGCGGCCAGTACGGTGATGCTGGCCGCGGTGCTCGGTCTCGGCGGCTTCTCCACGGACGCCCAACAGGCCGTCACCGGCCCGCCCCCGGGCAGCGCCGCCTGGGTGGCCGACACCGCGTTCGGCCTCCACCCGCCCGACCCGGCCACCGCCACCCCAGCCGAAGTCGCCGCGTTCTTCGCCGAGTTGACGCCCGCGCAGCAGGACGCGCTGGCCGTCCGGCACCCGCTGGTGGTCGGCAACCTGGACGGCGCCCCGGTCCAACTCCGGTACCGGGCCAACACGCTGGCCCTCACCGCGGAGCTCGGCCGCGAACTCGCCCGGGCCACCGACCCGGCGCTCACCCCGCAGGACCACGAGCAGGCCCGCACCCGCGCCGAGCGCTACCGCGCCCTGCTGGACGGCGACCGCCGGATCCTCGTCTTCGACCCGCGCGATCGCGGCGAGGTCGCCGAGGTCTTCGGCGACCTCGCCACCGCCCGCCACACCGCCGTCGTCGTCCCCGGCTCGGACAACGACCTGGAGAACTTCGACCGCTCCCCCGGCTCGTACGGCACCCCCGCCGGCATGGCCCGCTCGCTCCACCGGGCCACCGACCGGCAGAGCGCCGTGATCGCCTGGACCGGCTACACCACCCCGGTCGGGATCGGCCTGGGCGCCGCCACCGAGGACCTGGCCCGGGCCGGGGCCACGCGGCTCACCCGGCTGCTCGACGGACTCGCCGTCACCACCCGCCCGCAGGCCCCGGCCACGGTGTTCTGCCACAGCTACGGCTCGGTGGTCTGCGGGCTGGCCCGCCCCGGGCCCGACCAGGCCTCCGGCGTGGTCGTCCTCGGCTCGCCCGGGATGGGCGTCGGCTCGGCCGCCGCCCTCGACCCGCGCGTCCCGCTCTGGGCCACCGCCCGCAACGACTCCGACTGGATCGGCCGGGTCCCCTACGTCTCGGTGCTCGGCCTCGGCCACGGCGCCGACCCGACCGCCCCCGGCTTCGGCGCCCACCCGCTGCCCGCCACCGGATCCGAGGGCCACGCCGGCTACTTCGCCCCCGGCACCGCCTCGCTCACCGCCTTCGCCGCCATCGCCCTCGGCCTCGACCGCTAACCGCTGACCGCCTCACCGAAAGGAGCACCGCCATGGCCCACCCGCTGACCGCCCTGCGCCGCGCCGCCCACCAGGTCGACGCCCGCACCCCCGAGACCCGCGACCGCGCCCTGGACGGGCTGCGCGCCCTCGCCCTGCTCGCCGTGCCGGTCGGGCACTGGCTGCTCGGCGGCTTCACGCTCTCCGCCGACGGCGCCCTGCACAACGCGAGCCCGCTCTCCTCGCTCGGCGGCCTCGCCCCGATCAGCTGGGTGCTCCAGATGCTCGGGGTGTTCTTCCTGGTCGGCGGCCACTCCTCGGTCCAGTCGCTGGAGCGGGCCCGGGCCAAGGGCGTGACGTACCTGGGCTGGCTGCGCGGCCGATCGGTGCGGCTGCTGCGCCCGGTGCTGGGGGTGACGGCCGTCTGGGCGCTGCTGATCGCGCTGCTGCCCGCGCTCGGCGTCCCCGGGGACACCGTGCGGACCGGCGCGACGCTGGTGGTGCAGCCGCTCTGGTACATCGCGGTCTACCTGGGGCTGACCGCACTCACCCCGCTGTGCGTGGCGGCCGGGCGCCGGCTGGGCGGCTGGTCGGCGGGCGTCCTGGTGGCCGCCGTCGCCGCCGTCGACCTGCTGCGGTACGGGCCGTGGGCGGAGGCGGTGCCGTCCTGGGTCGGGCTGTTGAACATCCTGCCGGGCTGGCTGTTCGGCTACCAGCTGGGCGTGCTGTGGGCGCAGGGCCGGCTCGGCCGCCCGGTGGCCCGGGTGCTGCTGGTCGGCGGCGGCGCGCTGTTCGCCACGCTGCTGCTGGCGTTCCACTACCCGGCCAGCATGGTCGGGGTGCCCGGGATGGAGCGGACCAACTCGCACCCGCCGTCCCTGCTGGTGCTGGCCCTGGCGGCGACGCAGTGCGGCGCCGCGGTGCTGCTGCGGGATCGGCTGGGCCGGCTGCTGACCCGCCGTCCGCTGCTGTGGCTGCCGGTGGTGGCGGTCAACCTCTCGGCGATGACGATCTTCTGCTGGCACCAGAGCGCGATGCTCGCGGTGGCGGTGCCCGGCGCGGCCGGACTGGGCGCCGTGCCGGGGCTGACCACCGCGCCGGACTCGATCGGCTGGGTGGCCGTCCGGGTGGCGCTGCTTCCGCTGTTCGGGGCCGTGCTGGTGGCGATCGGGTGGTTCACCCGGCGGTTCGACGGGCCGTGGACGGCCTTCTCCCGGGCCGGGAAGGCGCTGGCCGCGGCGGGTGCGGCGCTGTTCGCCGCGTACGCGCTGGGCATGGTGTGACCTGCGCCGGAGAGTGAGGCACCGGAGGGGCGCGGACCGATCGGTCCGCGCCCCTTCGGCCGTTCCGGGGCCGGTCCACGGCCACTCCGGGGCCGCCCGTCACAGGGGTCCGCAGCGGGATGCATCCGCATGCGAACCACCACGCACTGTGATCTCCTGTGACGGTCGGCGACCATCGCTGGACCGCGCCCGCCCACGGCCCCTCCGTCCGCATTCGCCACCCTCCCCGCCCACCCCCTCCCCGAGGAGATCCATGTCCCCGTCCGCACCGCAGCCACGGCGCCGGGCCCGCCGCCGGCTGTCGGCCACCGCCGTGGTATGCGCGGTGACCACCGGCACCCTGCTCGCCGCCGTCGGCCCGGCCACCGCCCACGGCGGGCCGGCCACCCCCGGCCAGAACGACCTCACCCCGCACATCGCCTCACCCCGGGTGATGGCCGAGATGCGGGACGACGAGGTCGCCGCGCTCGGCCCCGAGCACGCCGAGGAGCACGCCCGGGCCCGCGCCGCCATCCGCGGCATCGGCGACTACCCGCAGACCACCCGCACCAACCGGTACAACGCCCTGACGGCCTCCCAGGCCAGCACCAACGCCGGCTTCGACCCGGCGGTGTTCGGCACGTTCAAGGAGTACTTCTCCTCCCCCGACTTCGGCGACCACGTCGCGCTGCTGCCGACCGGCAAGGTGCTGCTGTTCTCCTTCGAGCGGATCGAGTCCAACCCGGAGAAGGAACCCGCCCCCACCCAGACCACCGGCAAGGAGAACGCCGGCCGGGCCTTCCTCTGGGACCCGGCCAAGGGCACCGGCAAGGACGCCTTCAAACAGGTCACCCCGCCGGTCTCCGACATGCCGGACGGCCTCAACGAGCCCCGCCCGGTGCCGTTCTTCTGCTCCGGCCACTCCTTCCTGCCCAACGGCATGCTCGGCGTCTTCGGCGGGAACCTCGGCGGCAACGGCGGCACCGGCGCCAAGCTGTCGCTGGTCTTCGACCCGTGGACCGAGACCTGGACCCGCAACCCCGACATGTCGGTCGGCCGCTGGTACCCCTCGGTGGTGACCGGCGCCGACGGCCGGCAGCTGATCATGTCCGGCCAGTCCGAACTCGGCCACGGCACCCCGACCCCGGTGGTCGAGCGCTTCCCCGCCAAGGGCTTCCCCGTCCCCCAGGGCAAGAACGACACCCCGAAGAACACCCCGGTGGAGCGCTTCAAGGCCGACGCCCCGTTCACCACGGACTACCCGCACCTGTTCTCGCTCAACGACGGCAACGTCTACGGCTTCGGCCGCCAGCCCACCGAGCAGTGGAGGTTCGACCCGGTCGCCGAGTCCCGCAGCGACCTCACCGCCCGCCCGGACGGCCGCCCGCGCAACTACGGCTCCGCGGTCATGCTGCCCGGCGGCGTCAACGGCCCGGACTCCGCCCTGATCCTCGGCGGCGACCGCGACAACCCGAGCACCCTGCGCTTCTCCAACGGCAGTTGGACCGCCGAGAAGTCCCGCGCCTTCGGCCGCACCCAGGACGACACCCTCCTGCTGCCCAACGGCCGGCTGATGACCGTCAACGGCGCGTACGACATCCGCGACTACGGCAACGGCCCGTACAACCCCAACGCCGACCTCAAGTACCGCCAGGTCGAACTGCGCGACGACCAGGGCAACTGGAAGCTCGGCCCGGTCCAGCGGCTCCCGCGCGGCTACCACTCCAACGCCGTGGTCCTGCCCGACGGGCGCGTGATGGTGACCGGCGACGAGCTCCAGCAGCTCGCCAACAACCCGGACGTCAACGGCACGGTGAGCGGCATCCCCGGCACGACGGGGCCCGTCACCATGAACGGCACCATCGAGATCTACGAGCCCGCCTACCTGAGCCAGGGCAACCGGCCCCAGCTGGACCGGGCGCCGACCACCCCGGTCGGCTACGACAAGAAGTTCACCGTCACCAGCACCACCCCGGGGCTCGCCGCCAAGGCCGTCCTGCTGGCGCCGACCACCTCGACCCACTCGGTCAACACCAGCCAGCGCCACATCGAGCTGCGGCTCACCAGCCGGGCCGGCAACCGGCTGGAGTTCCAGGCCCCGCCGGACGCCAAGGCCGCGCCGCCCGGCTGGTACATGCTCTTCCTGCTCAACGACCAGGGCGTGCCCAGCGTCGCGCAGTGGGTCCAGCTCAGCTCCTCGGCCTGATCCCCGAACCGCCCCCCAGCGAAGGAAAGACCCACCCATGAGCACCCCCACGGCCACCGACCTGCGGCTGCGCCAGAGCGACGAGATCCAGGGCGACATCCTGGCCGGCTTCCGGAAGGACAACGTCAGCGTCCTGTTCCTCAAGTTCGAGGACGCGGCGCGCGCCCGCGACTGGCTGCGCCGGCTGGTCCCGCAGATCGCCACCACCCGCCAGGTCGCCACGTTCAACGAGGCGTTCAGCGAGGCCAGGAGCGCCTCCGGCGGCGACGACCCCAAGTCACTGACGGCCACCTGGCTGGGCGTCAGCTTCACCTACGAGGGCATGCGGATGCTCTCCGCCACCGACCCGTTCGCGCAGGCCCCGCCGATCGGCAGCGGCCTGGAGGCGTTCAAGGAGGGCTCGGCGCAGCGGGCCGGCGCACTCGGCGACAGCGGCGACAACTCCCCGGAGAACTGGCTGTTCGGCAACGGCAGGAACCAGCCGGTCCACGCGCTGCTGAAGATCTCCGCGGACAGCGAGAAGGACCTCCAGGCGGCCATCGAGGCCCAGCGCATCGCGGCCGCCGAGGCCCGGGTCCTGATCGCCTACCAGCAGAACGCCCAGACCCTGCTGGGCAGCCGCCGCGGCAAGGAGCACTTCGGTTTCAAGGACGGCATCAGCGAGCCCGGCGTGCGCTTCTTCGACCGGCCGGACCCGAACAACCCGGACGAGGTCGAGGGCCACCGGGGCACCCGGATCATCCCGGCCGGCGAGTTCATCTGCGGCGAGGACAACGACCCGTTCAGCTTTCCCAAGGACCAGTACCCGGACTGGACGCGCAACGGCTCCTTCCAGGTGGTCCGCCGGCTCGCCCAGGACGTCCCCGGCTGGTGGTCGCAGGTCTCGGTCAAGCTCCAGGAGCTGCGGCTGGCCAAGGCCGTCCCGGACAACGCCACCACCGAGTGGCTGGCCGCCCGGATGGTCGGCCGCTGGCGCTCCGGCGCCCCGGTCTGCAAGCACCAGGACCGGGACACCCCGAACGACCCGACCTCCTCCAACGACAACGACTTCGACTTCCGGGACGACCTGGAGGGCCTGGTCACGCCGCTCTGGTCGCACCTGCGCAAGACCAGCCCGCGCGCCGCCCTCCAGGAGGACCCGAGCCACCCGCCGTTCGACCCGAACGCCCTCGACGGCCGTCGGATCATGCGCCGCGGCACCCCGTACGGCTCGCCGTTCGACCCGGCCTCGGAGGGCCCGGGCGGCCCCGACGACCCGCGCGGCCTGCTGTTCATCTGCTACCAGGCGGACATCGCCCGGCAGTTCGAGTTCATCCAGGCCGACTGGATGGACCAGCCGGACTTCCCGCCCAAGCGCAACCCGGTGCCCGGCAAGGACCCGGTCACCCAGGAGGCCCCGGACGTCGACTTCGAGAGCCGGGATCCGGACGGCACGGTCAAGCACACCCTGCTGAGCTTCCAGCAGTTCGTCCGGACCACCGGATCGGTGTACGCCTTCATGCCGTCCGTCAGCACCCTGAAGGCGCTCTGCGACGGGCGGCTCACCGGCGGGTCCGGCCAGACCACCGGCCAGACCACCGGGCAGACCCAGCAGGGCGGCGGCGGCCAGGCCGCCTCCGGCAAGGCGTACCCCTGCGACGAGTTCCTCGCCGTCCCGGACCAGCAGCGCAGGGGCGGCCAGAGCCAGTACTGGGTGTTCCACGCCGACCGGTGCCGCCGGATCTCGGTGGCCGACGGCTCCGCCCACACCGACCGTATGGTCGACGGCGACACCGGGCTGACGGCCTGGACGTGTCTGCAGGGCGTCGGGCGGGTCGACTGCGTCCTGCCGATGCCCGACCTCCAGAACCCGGACGGCAAGAGCTGGTACTGGGTGTTCCACAGCACCGCCGGCCGCCAGCAGTACCGGGCCGTCTCGATCACCTGCGGCGGCGGATCCACGACCAGCGCCGTGGAGCGCCAGGACCGCGACCTCGGCGCCTGGAACTCGCTGGGCGGCGTCGACCGGATGGACTGCTTCCTGCCCGTCCCCGACCAGCAGCGGGTCGGCGGCAAGAGCTGGTACTGGGCGTTCCACACCACCGGCGGCCGCCAGCGCTACCGGCTGGTCTCGGTGGCCGACGGTGCCGCGCACACCGACGTGTGCGAGCGCACCGACCGCGAACTCTCCCAGTGGGGCTCGCTGAACGGCCTGAGCCGGGTGGACTGCTTCCTGCCCGTCCCGGACTGCCAGCGGGTCGGCGGCCGGAGCGAGTTCTGGTGCTTCTCCGGCCAGAGCTACCGCCGGATCTCGATCGCCGACGGCAGCGGCCACCCGGACCGGCTGGTCTCCGGCGACCGCTCCTGCGACGCCTGGTCCTCGCTGCTCTGAACCGCCCGGCCCGGGCCACCCGCCCCCACCCGCCCCCCCGGTGCGCCCCGCGTGCACCGGGGGGCGCGCTGTCGGTCCCCTGCCCTACGCTGCGGGCATGGTGACGTTCGAGGAGTTCCGCGCGATGGCGCTCGCCCTGCCGGAGGCCGCACAGGAGCCGACCTGGGACATCGAGACCCTGCGGATCCGCGGCCGGATCTTCGCGATGGGCGCGCCCGAGGGCCGTTCCGCCACCGTCAAGGCCTCCCCCGAGGACCAGGCCGAACTGCTCGCCGCCGAGCCCGAGGTGTTCTCCAGCGCGCCGTACGTCGGGCGGCACGGCTGGGTGAGCGTCCAGCTGGACCTGGTCGATCCGGAGGAGCTGCGCGACCTCGTCGTCGAGGCCTGGCGGCGCACGGCGCCCAAGCGGATGGTGCGCGAATTCGACGTGCGGGCCACTCTGTGACGCTGAAACGACACCGCCGGTTCATGTGAGCCATCCCACAGTTTGGGCGGGCGCGTCACCTCTCCGGGCACCCTACGCTTGCGCAGGGAAGCAGGCAGTCTCATCGCACCTCCGGGCACCGCCCGAGAAACGGTGACGGGCCCTAAGGGAGTTGGTGCGGTGCGCAACCGTCGGCGCTGGAAGCGGGTACTGATCGGGGCGTTCGCGGGCTGTGCCGTGCTCGCCGACGCCGGCGCCGCGGCGGCCCAGGCGGCCGCCTCCACCGAGCAGCTGGCGATCTCCACACCCCCGGCCGGCAGCGCCGCCTGGGTCCAGGACCACAGCTTCGACCGCACCCTGCCCGACCCGGCCACCACCACCCCGGCCGCCGCCGCCGCGTTCTTCGCCTCGCTCGCCCCCACCGAGCTGGACCGGCTGATCCGGGACTACCCGCTGGTCGTCGGCAACTTCGACGGCGCCCCGCTGGACCTGCGCTACCGCGCCAACAAGATCGCGCTGGCCGCCGAACGCGACAGCGCCCGGGCCCGCGCCGCCGACCACAAGCTCGACGCCGACACCCGCGAGCTGGCCGTCTCCCGCGCCAACGACGTCGAGCACCTGCTCGGCCCCGACCGGCAGATCCTCGCCTTCGACCCGCGCGGCCGCGGCCTGATCACCGAGGTGTGGGGCGACCTCGCCGACGCCGAGCGGATCTCCGTCGTCGTCCCCGGCTCGGACGCCGACCTCGGCCACTTCGACCAGGCCCCCGAACCGCTGCGCTCCCCGGCCGGCATGGCCCGCGCCCTGCACACCGAGGAGCAGCGGCAGGCGCCGAACACCCGCACCGCGGTGATCGCCTGGACCGGCTACGTCACCCCGTCCGGCCTCGGCCCGGACGCCGTCACCTCCCGGCTCGCCGACGTCGGCGCGCCCCGGCTGCAGCGGCTGCTCGCCGGGCTCAAGGAGACCACCCGGCCGGACGCGCCCCCGGCCCTGCTCTGCCACTCGTACGGCTCCGTGGTCTGCGGCAACGCCGCCCCCGAGATCCCGCGCGCGGCCGCCTCGCCCTCCGACACCTCCGGGATCACCGACCTGATGGTGTTCGGCAGCCCCGGCATGGGCGTGCAGAGCACCAGCGAGCTGGGCACCGGCGTGCACGTCTGGGCCACCCGCAACCCCACCGACTGGATCGGCAACGTCCCGTACCTGGAGGTCGGCGGCCTCGGCCACGGCGCCGACCCGACCGCCGGCGGCTTCGGCGCCGAGCAGATCTCCTCGGCCCGAGCGGCCGGCCACAACGGCTACTTCACCGAGGGCACCGACAGCCTGCACAACTTCGCGGCGATCTCGCTCGGCCACTACCAGGACGTCGTCCGCCCCGCCCCGAACTCCTAGGGCGTGTCTTCAAACTCCCGCCTGCGTGGCGGCGTTGGGGCACGCACCTCGCCGCGTTGTCGTCAGTCGCCGATGGCCCCCAGCCTTCGGCCGGGAGGTGCCCCCACCGCATGGACTCCCTCCTCCGC
>NZ_JBHXTQ010000068.1:0-49016 GCF_042677305.1 Kitasatospora sp. NPDC127121
TGTTGTTTTGTTTTTTTTTGATTGCTCCGCCGCGGCGCTCGCCTCGGCCCCCGCCCCCCGCCCCCCCCACCGCCCCCTCTGACTACCCCACGAAGCAGAAGAAAAAAGGACTGAAGCACCATGACTGACGCACTGAAGCGCCTCAGCGACGAAGGCGTGGCGATCTGGCTGGACGACCTCAGCCGCAAGCGGCTGAACACCGGCAACCTCGCCGAGCTGGTGCAGAACAAGCACGTGGTGGGTGTGACCACCAACCCGACCATCTTCCAGAAGGCCATCGGCGGCGGCGACGACTCCTACGACGGCCAGCTGCGCGACCTCGCCGTCCGCAAGGTCACCACCGACGAGGCCGTCCGCATGATCACCACCTCGGACGTGCGTGACGCGGCCGACGTGCTGCGCCCGGTCTACGACGCCTCCAACGGCCGCGACGGCCGGGTGTCCATCGAGGTCGACCCGCGCCTGGCGCACGAGACCGCGGCCACCGTGGCCGAGGCCAAGCAGCTGTGGTGGCTGGTCGACCGCCCGAACGTCTTCATCAAGATCCCCGCCACCAAGGCCGGCCTGCCCGCGATCGCCGAGGTGATCGGCCGGGGCATCAGCGTCAACGTCACGCTGATCTTCTCGCTGGAGCGCTACAAGGCCGTCATCGACGCCTACCTGACCGGCCTGGAGGCCGCCAAGGCCAAGGGCCTGGACCTCTCCCAGATCGAGTCGGTCGCCTCCTTCTTCGTCTCCCGCGTGGACACCGAGATCGACAAGCGCCTGGAGAAGATCGGCGGCGACGCCCGGGACCTGCGTTCCAAGGCCGCCCTGGCCAACGCCCGCCTCGCCTACCAGGCGTACGAGGAGGTCTTCGGCTCGGTCGACGGCAAGTCCGCCGGCAGCGCCCGCTGGCGTTCGCTGGAGGCCGCCGGCGCCAAGCCGCAGCGCCCGCTGTGGGCCTCCACCGGTGTCAAGGACCCGGCCCTGCCGGACACCCTGTACGTCACCGAGCTGGTCGCCCCCGGCACGGTCAACACCATGCCCGAGGCCACCCTGGAGGCCACCGCCGACCACGGTGTGGTCACCGGCGGCACCATCGTCCCCAACTACGCCGACGCCAAGGCCGTGATGGACGCCATCGCCGCCGCCGGCGTGGACTACGACGACGTGGTCCAGGTGCTGGAGGACGAGGGCGTGGAGAAGTTCGAGCAGTCCTGGAACGAGCTGCTCGACACCGTCACCGCCTCGCTCGCCTCCTTCGCCGGCGAGAAGTGACCGTTCGCTCACACAGCCAGCGCACGAAAGCGGAGCCCAACAAGTGAGCACTGATTTTCCCGAGTTGACCTCGGAGTCGGACGCGGACGATCTCCCGCCGGCCCCCGTCAACCCGCTTCGTGACCCGGCCGACCGACGGCTCCCGCGCATCGCGGGGCCGTCCGGTCTGGTCATCTTCGGAGTCACCGGCGACCTGTCCCGCAAGAAGCTCATGCCGGCCATCTACGACCTGGCCAACCGCGGTCTGCTGCCGCCGGGCTTCTCTCTCGTCGGCTTCGCCCGGCGCGAGTGGGACGACGAGGACTTCGCCAAGGAGGTCCACGACGCGGTCAAGGAGCACGCCCGCACCCCGTTCCGGGAGGAGGTCTGGCAGCAGCTCGCCAAGGGCATGCGCTTCGTCCACGGCACCTTCGACGACGACGACGCCTTCGACAAGCTCCGCGAGACCATCATCGAGCTGGACAAGGCGCAGGGCACCGGCGGCAACTTCGCCTTCTACCTGTCCGTCCCGCCGAAGTTCTTCCCGACCGTCGTCCAGCAGCTCAAGAAGCACGGTCTGGCCGACCCCCCGCAGGGCTCGTGGCGCCGCGCGGTCATCGAGAAGCCCTTCGGCCACGACCTGGAGAGCGCCCAGGAGCTGAACCGGATCGTCCACGAGGTCTTCCCCCGGGACGAGGTCTTCCGGATCGACCACTACCTGGGCAAGGAGACGGTCCAGAACATCCTGGCGCTGCGCTTCGCCAACCAGATGTTCGAGCCGATCTGGAACCGGTCGTACGTCGACCACGTGCAGATCACCATGGCCGAGGACATCGGCATCGGCGGCCGGGCCGGCTACTACGACGGCATCGGCTCCGCCCGCGACGTCATCCAGAACCACCTGCTCCAGCTGATGGCGCTCACCGCCATCGAGGAGCCGGCGTCCTTCCACCCGAAGGCGCTGGTCGCCGAGAAGCTCAAGGTGCTCAGCGCCGTCAAGCTCCCGGCCGACCTCGGCCGGCACACCGTGCGCGGCCAGTACGCGGCCGGCTGGCAGGGCGGCGAGGAGGTGGTCGGCTACCTGGACGAGGACGGCATCGACCCGGACTCCAAGACCGACACCTACGCGGCGATCAAGCTGGAGATCAACAACCGCCGCTGGGCGGGCGTCCCGTTCTACCTGCGCACCGGCAAGCGGCTGGGCCGCCGGGTCACCGAGATCGCGGTGGTCTTCCAGCGCGCCCCGTACCTGCCGTTCGACTCCTACGCGACCGAGGAGCTGGGGCAGAACGCCCTGGTCATCCGGGTCCAGCCGGACGAGGGCGTGACGGTGCGGTTCGGCTCCAAGGTGCCGGGCACCTCCTTCGAGGTCCGGGACGTCACGATGGACTTCGCCTACGGCGAGTCCTTCACCGAGTCCAGCCCGGAGGCGTACGAGCGGCTCATCCTCGATGTGCTGCTCGGCGACGCCAACCTGTTCCCGCGTCACCAGGAGGTCGAGCTCTCCTGGCAGATCCTCGACCCGATCGAGAAGTACTGGGACACCCACGGCAAGCCCGCCCAGTACTCCGCGGGGACCTGGGGCCCGGCCGAGGCGGACGAGATGCTCGCACGAGACGGCAGGAGCTGGCGCCGGCCATGAAGATCGACCTCACCAACACGACGTCCAGCAAGATCAACGCCTCGCTGATGGAGGCGCGCCGGGCCAGTGGCTCCACCGCCGCCGGCATGGTGCTCACCCTGGTGATCGTGACCGACGAGGGCAGCGCGTACGACGCCCTCAAGGCCGCCAACGACGCCTCCCGCGAGCACCCCTCGCGCACCCTCGCGGTGATCAAGCGCGCCGGGCGCTCGCCCCGGGCCCGCGCCGAGACCCGGCTGGACGCCGAGATCCTGGTCGGCACCGATGCCGGCTCGGGAGAGACGGTCATCCTGCGCATGCACGGCGAACTCGCCGCGCACGCCCAGTCGGTGGTCCTGCCGCTGCTGCTCCCGGACGCCCCGGTCGTCGTCTGGTGGCCCGACAACGCGCCGCTGCACCCGGCGCAGGATCCGCTGGGCGCGCTCGCCCAGCGCCGGATCACCGACGCCGTCACCGCCGAGTCCCCGGTCGGCCAGCTCGCCCAGCGGGCCCAGAGCTACACCCCGGGCGACACCGACCTGGCCTGGACCCGGATCACCGGCTGGCGCTCGATGCTGGCCGCCGCGCTGGACCAGCGGCCGGTCACGATCACCTCCGCGGTGGTCGAGGGCGAGTCCTACAACCCCAGCGTCGAGCTGCTCGGCCTCTGGCTGCACAACCGGCTGCACGTGCCGGTCGAGCGGGTCGTCACCGGCGGCCCCGGCATCACCGCGGTGCACCTGCGCACCAAGGACGGCGACATCACCCTGGACCGCCCGGACGGCCTGATGGGCACGCTCTCCATGGCCGGCTCCCCGGACCGCCAGGTGGCGCTCAAGCGGCGCGAGACCTCGGAGCTGATCGCCGAGGAGCTGCGCCGGCTCGACCCGGACGACATCTACGCGACGGCCGTGCGCACGCCCGTCGACCGGCTGCGCGAGCCGGACACCGCCGAGACGGCGGCGGCCGAGCGGGTCGCCCGCGCGGCGGTCGCCGAGGCCGCGGTGGCCAACCCCGCCCGGGTGACCGCCAAGGTCGCGTCCGAGGCCTCGTCCGAGGACGTGCCCGAGGACGCCGAGAAGGCTCCCGCCAAGAAGCCCGCCAAGCGCGCCGCCAAGGGGAGCGCATGACCAACGCGACCCCGCAGCTGGTCGTCCACCGGGACAAGGAGCTGATGGCCCAGGCGGCCGCGGCCCGGCTGATCACCCGGATCGTGGACGCCCAGGCCGCCCGCGGCACCGCCTCGGTGGTGCTCACCGGCGGGCGCAACGGCAACGCCCTGCTGGCCGCGATCGCCGCCTCCCCGGCGCGCGACGCGGTCGACTGGGCGCGGCTGGACCTCTGGTGGGGCGACGAGCGCTTCGTCCCCGCCGGGGACCCGGATCGCAACGCCGTCCAGGCCCGCGCCGAACTGCTGGACTCCGTCCCGCTCGACCCGGCGCGGGTGCACGAGATGCCCGCCTCGGACGGTGCGGACGGCTCCGACGTGGAGGCCGCCGCCGCCCGCTACGCGGAGGAGCTGGCGAAGGCGTCCGGCCCGGGCGACCGGCTCGGCGTCCCGGCCTTCGACGTGCTGCTGCTCGGCGTCGGCCCGGACACCCACGTCGCCTCGCTCTTCCCCGAGCACCCGGGCGTGCGGGAGACGGAGCTGACCGTGATCGGCGTGCGCGGGGCCCCCAAGCCCCCGCCGACCCGGGTCTCGCTCACCCTCCCGGCGATCCGGGCGGCCCGCGAGGTCTGGCTGCTGGCGGCCGGCGCGGACAAGGCGGACGCGGTCGCGATGGCCCTGTCCGGCCCCGGCGAGCTCCAGGCGCCCGCCTCCGGCGCGTACGGCCGTAGCCGCACCCTGTGGCTGCTGGACCGGGCCGCGGCGGAGCAGATCCCGCCCCAGCTGTACCCGCCGGCCTCGGCGTAACGGGCTCGGCAACGCACAAGGGCGCCACCGTCCTCGACGGTGGCGCCCTTCGCTGTCTGTCGTCCGGGTCAGATCTCGCCGCGCAGCTTGGCCAGCGCCTCGGCGAGGATCGCCTCGCCGTCGGCGTCGGTGCGCCGCTCGCGGACGTAGGCGAGGTGGGTCTTGTACGGCTCGTTGCGCGAGGGCGCGGGCGGGTTGTGCTCGTCCTGACCGGCCGGGAATCCGCACCGCGGGCAGTCCCAGGTGTCCGGGATGACGGCCTCGGCGGCGAAGCTCGGCCGGGTCTCGTGCTTGTTGGCACACCAGAAGGTGATCCGGTTGCGCGGGGCGGACTCGCCGCGCTCCGCCTCGCCCATCGGGCCCGCTCCGACCCTGCTGCCACGGATGGCGTTGCCACTTGCCACGGTCTGACTCCCTGCGTGCTGGTGCGCCGACCCTCCGCGGTGCGCGTCGGTGGCGAAAGTCGTCCTAGTGTAAGCAGGAGTTAAGCGTCCACCGCCATCGCCTCCGCCCCCGACCGTCCCAGGATAGGCGCTCGGGCGACGGGGCGTCAGGGTTACGTCAGCTCTTGTACTTCAGCACCAGGCCCAGCACGATGATGCAGGCGAACCAGGCGAGACCGACCACGATCGTGATGCGGTCCAGGTTGCGCTCGGCCACCGCCGAGCCGCCGCCGGTGGACATCGCGCCGCCACCGAACATGTCCGACAGGCCGCCGCCCTTCCCCTTGTGCAGCAGCACCAGCAGGATCATCAGCAGACTGAAGATGATCAGGGCAATCGAGAACCCGAGAACCACGACGGGACCAACTCTCTCGTATCTTCGGCGACGGGGCCGGACCGCTGACGGCGGTCCGGCCCCAAAGCCTACGTTGCTGCAGCGGCGTTAGCCTACTGCCTGCTCACGGTAGCGCACGATCTTGACGAACTCGTCGGCGTCCAGCGAGGCACCGCCGATCAGGCCGCCGTCGATGTCGGGCTTGGCCATCAGACCGGCCGCGCTCGACGACTTCACCGAACCGCCGTACAGCACGCGGACCTTGTCGGCCAGCTCGGCGTCGTACAGCTCGGCGATCCGCCTGCGGATGGCGGCGCAGACCTCCTGCGCGTCCTCCGGGGTGGCCACCTCGCCGGTGCCGATCGCCCAGACCGGCTCGTAGGCGACCACGATGGACTCGGCCTGGTGGGCCGGGATGTCCGCCAGGGCGCCGTCCAGCTGGGCGAGGGTGTGCTCGACGTGGGTGCCGGCCTTGCGGACGTCCAGCGGCTCGCCGATGCACAGGATCGGGGTGATCCCGGCCCGGTAGGCGGCCTTGACCTTGGTGTTGACGATCGCCTCGTCCTCACCGTGGTACTGGCGGCGCTCCGAGTGGCCGATCACCGCGAAGGTGCACTTCAGCTTGGCCAGCATCGGGCCGGAGACCTCGCCGGTGTAGGCACCGGAGTCGTGCTGAGAGATGTCCTGCGAGCCGTACTTGATCTTCAGCTTGTCGCCGTCGACCAGGGTCTGCACCGAACGCAGGTCGGTGAACGGCACCAGGACGGCGACCTCGACGGCCGCGTAGTCCTTGTCGGCCAGCGCGAAGGCCAGCTTCTGGGTGTGCTGGATGGCCTCAAGGTGGTTGAGGTTCATCTTCCAGTTGCCCGCCATCAGCGGGAGACGCTCAGTCATTGCTTTCAGCCTTCCAGGGCGGCGAGACCGGGGAGGGTCTTGCCCTCCAGGTACTCGAGGCTGGCGCCACCGCCGGTCGAGATGTGTCCGAATGCGTTCTCGTCGAAGCCCAGGATGCGGACGGCCGCGGCGGAGTCGCCGCCACCGACCACGGTGAACGCGTCGCTGTCGAGCAGCGCCTGGGCCACGGCCTTGGTGCCGTTCGCGTAGTCCGGGTGCTCGAAGACACCCATCGGGCCGTTCCAGAACACGGTGCCCGCGTCGGCCAGCTTCGCCGCGTACAGCTCGCGGGTCTTCGGGCCGATGTCCAGGCCCTCCTGGTCGGCCGGGATCGCGTCCGCGGCGACGAGCGAGGGGTTGGCCGGGGCCTTGGTCTTGAGGTCGGGGAACTCCGCCGACACCAGGACGTCCACCGGCAGGACGAACTCGACGCCCGTCGCCTCGGCGCGCTTCAGGTAGTCCAGGACGACCGGGATCTGGTCCTCCTGCAGCAGCGAGATGCCGACCTCGTGGCCCTTGGCCTTGAGGAAGGTGTACGCCATGCCGCCGCCGATCAGGATCCGGTCGGCCTTCTTCAGCAGGTTGTCGATCACGCCGAGCTTGTCGGAGACCTTGGCACCGCCGAGCACGACCACGTACGGGCGCGCGACCTCCTCGGTGAGCTTCTTGAGCACACCGACCTCGGTGGCGATCAGGTCGCCGGCCGCGTGCGGCAGCAGGCCGGGCAGGTCGTAGACCGAGGCGTGCTTGCGGTGCACGGCGCCGAAGCCGTCGCCGACGTACAGGTCCGCGAGGGCGGCCAGCTGCTCGGCGAAGGCCTTGCGCTCGGCGTCGTCCTTGCTGGTCTCGCCGGCGTTGAAGCGCAGGTTCTCCAGCAGCGCGACCTCGCCGTCGCCCAGCGCAGCCACGGTGGACGCGGCGCTCTCGCCCACGGTGTCGGTGGCGAAGGCGACGTTCTTGCCGAGGATCTCGCCGAGGCGCACGGCCGCCGGGGCCAGCGAGAACGTCGGGTCCGGCGCACCCTTCGGGCGGCCGAGGTGGGAGGCGACGACGACCCGGGCGCCGCGCGCGACGAGCTTGGCGATGGTCGGGGCGACGGCACGGATCCGGCCGTCGTCGGTGATCGTGGTGCCGTCCAGCGGGACGTTCAGGTCGGCACGGACGAACACGCGCTTGCCGGCGACGTCGAGGTCTTCGATGGTCTTCACGGGGATTGGCTCTCCTGGGGAGATGGTTGATGCGCAGAGGCGGCACGGCGCAGGGGCCGCCTGGGAAAGTCCTGGTGCGCAGAGCGAGGGCCCGGTCGGCACAGTGCGCCAGCCGGGCCCTCGCCCCTACATCACGTCAGCTCCCGCTGCGTCAGAGCTGGCCGCCGACGAGGGAGGTCAGGTTGACGAGGCGGTTCGAGTAGCCCCACTCGTTGTCGTACCAGCCGAGCACCTTGACCTGGTTGCCCTGGACCATGGTGAGCTGGGAGTCGAAGATGCAGGAGGCCGGGTCGTTGACGATGTCCGAGGAGACGATCGGGTCCTCGGTGTAGGTCAGGATGCCCTTGAGCGGGCCCTCCTGCGAGGCCTTCTGGAAGGCGGCGTTGACCTCGTCCTTGGTCACCTCGCGCTCCAGGGTGACGACCAGGTCGGTGATGGAGCCGGTCGGGACCGGGACGCGCAGCGAGGTGCCGTCCAGCTTGCCCTTCAGCTCCGGCAGGACCAGGGCGGTCGCCTTGGCGGCACCGGTCGAGGTCGGGATGATGTTCTGCGACGCGGCACGGGCGCGGCGCAGGTCCTTGTGCGGGAAGTCCAGGGTCACCTGGTCGTTGGTGAACGCGTGGACGGTCGTCATCAGGCCCTTGACGATGCCGAAGTTCTCGTGCAGCACCTTGGCCATCGGCGCCACGCAGTTGGTGGTGCAGGAGGCGTTGGAGATGATCGAGTGGTTGGCGGCGTCGTACTTGTCCTCGTTGACGCCCAGGACGATGGTGACGTCCTCGTCGCTCGCGGGCGCCGAGATGATGACCTTCTTCGCGCCGGCGGCGAGGTGCTTCTTCGCGGCCTCGGCCTTGGTGAAGATGCCGGTGGACTCGACGACGATGTCGGCGCCCAGGGCGGCCCACGGCAGGTTGGCGGGGTCACGCTCGGCGCTGACCTGGAAGGTCTTGCCGTCGACGGTGATGCTGTCCTCGGTGTGCGAGACCTCGCCCGGGAAGGTGCCCAGGGTGGTGTCGTACTTGAGCAGGTGAGCCAGGGTCTTCGTGTCAGTGAGGTCGTTGACACCGACGATCTCGATGTCCGCGCCCTGCGCCTTGACCGCGCGGAAGAAGTTGCGGCCGATGCGGCCGAATCCGTTGATGCCTACCCGGATCGTCACGAACCGATCTCCTCGTTAGGTACGCCGGAGCTAAGCCGACGGGGGTGAGATTTGGGAAGTCCCCGACCGCCTATGACCCTACCCCTCCCAGGCCTGGGAGGGCACATCGCGCCACGTGCGACGACCTGGCGTGGCGCGAAATCAGGCCGACCGTCCTTGGCGGTCAGGGCAGTTGGTCCCGGTCAGTGGTCTCTACCAATTTGCGCACACCGGGCGCGTCCGGGTATCCCGTCCGGACACGGCGGCGGCCGGTGCCCGGAATCCGGACACCGGCCGCGGAACAGCCACTTGGTGCGGTCAGTTCATCGCCATCTCGTCGGTGAGGTTGGCCTCGGTGCTCGGCAGGCCGAGCTCGGAGGCGCGCTTGTCGGCCATCGCCAGCAGGCGGCGGATCCGGCCGGCCACCGCGTCCTTGGTCAGCGGCGGGTCGGCGAGCGCGCCCAGCTCCTCCAGCGAGGCCTGCTTGTGCTGCATCCGCAGCTGGCCGGCCGCGGCCAGGTGCTCGGGCACCTCCTCGCCGAGGATCTCCAGCGCCCGCGCCACCCGGGCGCCGGCCGCCACCGCGGCGCGGGCCGAGCGGCGCAGGTTGGCGTCGTCGAAGTTGGCCAGGCGGTTGGCGGTGGCCCGGACCTCGCGCCGCATCCGGCGCTCCTCCCAGGCGAGCACCGACTCGTGCGCGCCGAGCCGGGTCAGCAGCGCGCCGATCGCGTCGCCGTCGCGGATCACCACCCGGTCCACGCCGCGCACCTCACGGGCCTTGGCCGGGATGCCGAGCCGGCGGGCCGCGCCGACCAGGGCGAGGGCGGCCTCGGAGCCGGGGCAGGTGATCTCCAGCGAGGAGGAGCGGCCCGGCTCGGTGAGCGAGCCGTGCGCCAGGAAGGCCCCGCGCCAGGCCGCCTCGGCGTCGCAGGTGGCCCCGGAGACGACCGCCGGGGGCAGCCCCCGGATCGGCCGGCCCCGGCCGTCCACGAGGCCGGTCTGGCGCGCGAGCAGTTCGCCGTCCTTGACCACCCGGACGACGAAGCGGCTGCCGCGCCGCAGTCCGCCGGGGGCCATCACCACGAGGTCGGAGGAGTGTCCGAAGATCTCCAGCAGGTCCTTGCGCAGCCGCCGCGCCGCCGCGCCGGTGTCCAGCTCCGCCTCGATCACGATCCGGCCGCTCACGATGTGCAGCCCGCCCGCGAACCGCAGGATCGCCGACACCTCCGCCTTGCGGCAGCAGGCCCTGGTGACCGGGAGCCGGCTGATCTCGTCCTTCACCGCTGGAGTCATCGCCATGGCCCGATCCTTCCATGTGTCCGGAAAATCCGGTCGTACGCGGCGGCCAACAGCTCCGGGTCGTGTCGCGGGGTGCCGTCGGTGCGGGCCACCCTGCCGAGGACCAGGGCGGCGCCCATCCGCTCGGCGGCCTTCTCCAGACCGGCCAGGTCCGCCTGGCCGAAGGCGCCGCCGGTGACGGCCCGCTCGTCCACCAGGATCGCATCCACCGCGAGGCCCGGGGCGTGGTCGGCGATGACCTCCAGGTGGCGCTGCGGGGTGAAGCCCTCGGTCTCGCCGGGCTGCGGGGCCAGGTTCAGGGTGAGCAGGCGGCGGGCGCGGGTCTCGGTGAGCGCCTTGGCCAGCTCCGGCACCAGCAGGTGCGGCAGCACGCTGGTGAACCAGGAGCCGGGCCCGAGCACCACCCAGTCCGCCTCCCGGACGGCGGTGACCGCCTCCGGGACGGCCGGCGGCCCGTCCGGCAGCAGCCGGATCGACTGCACGGTGCCGGGCGTGACCGCGACGTCGGCCTGGCCGCGGACGGCCGACAGCTCGCCGGGGCGCTCCGGGTCGTGGCCGCGCACGGTCGCCTCGATGTCCAGCGGCACCGCCGACATCGGCAGCACCCGACCCTGGACGTTCAGCAGCCGGCCGACCCAGTCCAGGGCGGCCACCGGGTCGCCGAGCTTCTCCCAGAGCGCGACGATCAGCAGGTTGCCGACCGCGTGGCCGCCCAGCTCACCGGTGCCGGTGAAGCGCTGCTGGATCACCTCGGACCAGGTGCGCCCCCAGTCGTCGTCCCCGCACAGCGCGGCCAGCGCCTTGCGCAGGTCGCCGGGGGGCAGCACGCCCAACTCGGTGCGGAGCCGGCCGCTGGAGCCGCCGTCGTCGGCGACGGTGACCACGGCGGTCAGGTCGCTGGTGAGCCGGCGCAGCGCGGAGAGCGAGGCGGACAGGCCCTGGCCGCCGCCGAGCGCGGTGATCCGGGGGGCCGGGTTGGCCCGGGCGGGGCTGCTGCGCGGCCGGCTCGGGACCGGCGGCCGGGCCGGGCCACCCGCCCGGTCGGCACTCCTGTTCTGCGGCTGCCGCCCGGGCACATATCCCGCCACACTCACCTCGCGTTCCTCGCCGCGGCCACCGGCCCCGCCGGCGGCCCGGCTAGGAGGCGGCGGTCACTCCCGTCCCATGTCACGGTGGACGAGCACCGTCTCCACTCCGTCGGCGATGAGACGCTTGGTCAGGCGCTCGGACATCGCGACGCTGCGGTGCTTGCCACCGGTGCAGCCTACGGCAAGCGTCATGTAGCGCTTCCCCTCGCGGCGGTACCCCTCGGTGATGATGCGCAGGAGATCGGCGTAGCCGTCCAGGAACTCGTTGGCGCCGGGCTGCTGGAACACGTAGTCGGCGACGTCCGCGTCGGTGCCGGTACGGGCGCGCAGCTCGGGCACCCAGTGCGGGTTGGGCAGGAAGCGGCAGTCCACCACCAGGTCGGCGTCGACCGGCAGGCCGTACTTGAAGCCGAAGGACATCACGGTGGCGCGCAGCTCGGGCTCGTCGTGGTCGGCGAACTGGGCGTCCAGCTTGGCGCGCAGCTGGTGCACGTTGAGGTTGGAGGTGTCGATCACCAGGTCGGCCTCGCCGCGCAGGTCGCGCAGCAGGTCGCGCTCCTGGGCGATGCCGTCGACGATCCGGCCGTCGGCCTGCAGCGGGTGCGGGCGGCGCACGCTCTCGAAGCGGCGGACCAACGCGTCGTCGGAGGAGTCCAGGAAGACCACGCTGAGCCGGACGCCGCGCTTCTCCAACTCGTCGAGGGAGGTGAGCAGGTCGTCGAAGAACTGGCGGCCCCGGACGTCCACGACCACGCCGATCCGGGCGACGTTGCCCTGGGAGCGGGCGCCCAGGTCGACCATGGTCGGGATCAGGGCCGGTGGCAGGTTGTCCACCACGAACCAGCCCAGGTCCTCCAGGCACTTCGCGGCGGTGGAGCGGCCGGCTCCGGACATGCCGGAGATGATCACCAGCTCCGGCGCGTTCTCGGCCACGTCTGACACGGTCACTTCGGTTCCCCGCTCTCGGTCTTTCTGCTGGGGAGAACGCGCACGGCGCGACCACCCTTCCCCTGCCCGGACAGGCGGGCGGGGGCTGGGCGCGTCGTCTGACGGTCGGCGTCGGCCGTCATGGCGTCTCCTGGGATGGTGCGGTCTGGGATGCTGCGGCCACCGGCTCGGCGGCCGGTTCGGCCCCGTCCTCGATGATCTCGCCGGTGGCGGTGTTCACCGCTGGTGCGACGGGTGTACGGGAGGACAACGCCGCCGCAACAGTCTCCGCCGTGCGGCGTCCGATGCCGGGTACGGCGCAGAGTTCGTCGACGGTGGCGGCCCGGAGCCTCTTCAGCGAGCCGAAGTGCTTGAGCAGCGCCTGGCGGCGAGTCTCGCCGAGGCCCGGGACGGAGTCCAGTTCCCCGGCGGTGAGTCGCTTGGAACGCTTGCTGCGCTGGTAGGTGATCGCGAAGCGGTGGGCCTCGTCGCGGACCCGCTGGAGCAGGTAGAGGCCCTCGCTGGAGCGCGGCAGCACGACCGGGTCGTCCTCGCCGGGCAGCCAGACCTCCTCCAGCCGCTTGGCCAGGCCGCACAGCGCGACGTCGTCGATGCCGAGTTCGTCCAGGGCGCGCTTGGCGGCGGCGACCTGCGGCTGGCCGCCGTCCACGACCAGCAGTTGGGGCGGGTAGGCGAAGCGGCGCGGGCGACCCGTCTCCGGGTCGATCGGGCCGGCCGGGGCCCCGGTGCCGTCGGCGGCGGCGCCCGGGTCGTCGGCCTCGGGGACGACCCACTCGCCGGTCTGCTCGCGTTCCTGGAGGTAGCGGCGGAAGCGCCGGCCGATCACCTCGTGCATCGAGCGGACGTCGTCCTGGCCCTCGAAGCCCTTGATCTGGAAGCGCCGGTACTCGCTCTTGCGGGCCAGGCCGTCCTCGAAGACGACCATCGAGGCGACCACGTCCTCGCCTTGGAGGTGGGAGATGTCGAAGCACTCGATGCGCAGCGGCACCGAGTCCAGCTCCAGCGCGTCGGCGATCTCCTGCAGGGCGCGGCTGCGGGTGGTGAGGTCGGAGGCGCGCTTGGTCTTGTGCAGTGCCAGCGCCTGCTGGGCGTTGCGCTGCACGGTGGCCATCAGGTCCTTCTTGTCGCCGCGTTGCGGGATCCGCAGGTCGACCTGGCTGCCGCGCAGGCCGCTCAGCCAGTCCCGGACCGGACCGGACGGCTCGGGCAGCGCGGGGACGAGCACCTCGCGCGGGACGGTCTCGTTGCGCTCGTCCGGGCCGGCGCCGCCGTAGAGCTGCTGGAGGGCGTGCTCGACCAGGCCGGCGGTGTCGACGTCCTCGACCTTGTCGGTGACCCAGCCGCGCTGGCCGCGCACCCGGCCGCCGCGGACGTGGAAGATCTGGACGGCGGCCTCCAGTTCGTCCTCGGCGACGGCCAGCAGGTCGGCGTCGGTGGCGTCGGCGAGCACGATGGCGTTCTTCTCCATCGCGCGCTTGAGGGCGCCGATGTCGTCCCGCAGCCGGGCCGCCTTCTCGTACTCCATCTCCTCGGCGGCCTCCCGCATCTGCTCTTCCAGCCGGCGCAGGTAGTTGCCGGTGCGCCCGGCCATGAAGTCGCAGAAGTCCTCGGCCAGCGCCCGGTGTTCGTCCGGCGAGACCTTGCCGACGCAGGGCGCGGCGCACTTGCCGATGTAGCCGAGCAGGCAGGGCCGGCCGACCTGCCGGGCGCGCTTGAACACGCCGTTGGAGCAGGTGCGGACGGGGAAGACCCGCAGCAGCAGGTCGACCGTCTCGCGGATCGCCCAGGCGTGCCCGTACGGGCCGAAGTAGCGCACGCCCTTCTTGTGCGCCCCGCGCATCACCTGGACCCGCGGGTACTCCTCGTCGAGGGTGACGGCGAGTTCCGGATAGCTCTTGTCGTCGCGGTACTTGACGTTGAACCGCGGGTCGAACTCCTTGATCCAGGAGTACTCCAGCTGGAGCGCCTCGACCTCGGTGGCCACCACCGTCCACTCCACCGAGGCCGCGGTGGTGACCATGGTCGCGGTGCGCGGGTGCAGGCCGGCCAGGTCCTGGAAGTAGGACGACAGGCGCGGCCGCAGGCTCTTGGCCTTGCCGACGTAGATGACCCGCCCGTGGGCGTCACGGAACTTGTAGACGCCCGGTGAGGTCGGGATCGCGCCCGGCGCCGGGCGGTAGGTGCTCGGGTCAGCCATGGGTCCACCGTACCGAGTGGAGCCGGGGCCGCGAAGGGGAGATCAACCGGGCGGGGACCGGCTGGGCCGAGATCGACTGGGTGGAGATCAACTGCTTCAGCTCGGGGTCACCTTGAGGTTCCCGCCGTCGACCGTGACGGCGTAGGCGGGCAGCGGCCTGGGGGCCGGGCCGTCCTGGACGGCGCCGTCGGCGATGGCGAACCGGCTGCCGTGGCAGGGGCACTGGATCTGCTGGCTCTTCACCTGGTCGACGACGCAGCCGGCGTGGGTGCAGACGGCGCTGAAGGCCTTGTACTCCCCCGCGGTCGGCTGGGTCACGACGATCTTCTGGTTGCGGAAGACCTTGCCGCCGCCCTCCGGCACCTCCGAGGCCGGGCCGAGGTCCACCGGGGTCTTGGCCGCGCTGCCGGCGCCGGAGGAGCCCGAGGAACCCGAGGAGGGACCGCAGCCGGCGATCGCCACGGTGCCGCCGGCCGCCAGTACGGCGGCGGCGCCGCAGAGCACGGTGCGGCGGGAGGTGGCGGGGCTGGTCTCGGGGGCCTCTGACATCGGTGCGCTCCTGCGGTTCGGCTTCCTACGAGGGACCTCGGAAGTCTATGCGGCGCCCGCTCCGCCGCCCCCGTGGGTGGGGCGGCGGAGCGGGGCGCTGCTCCCTCTTCGCTACTTCTTCGCCGCGGCGGCGCGCTTGCGCGGCGCCTTCTTCACCGGGGCGACCGGGGCGTCCGCGAACTCGCCCGGAAGGATGTCCCGGAGGAACTTGCCGGTGTGGCTCTCCGGGACGGCGGCGATCTGCTCCGGGGTGCCCTCGGCGACCACCATGCCGCCGCCGGAACCGCCTTCGGGGCCCATGTCGACGACCCAGTCGGCGGTCTTGATCACATCGAGGTTGTGCTCGATGACGATCACCGTGTTGCCCTTCTCCACCAGCCCGCTGAGCACCTTGATCAGCTTGCTGATGTCCTCGAAGTGCAGGCCGGTGGTGGGCTCGTCCAGCACGTAGACCGTCCGCCCGGTGGAGCGCTTCTGCAGCTCGGAGGCGAGCTTGACGCGCTGCGCCTCGCCGCCGGACAGCGTCGGCGCGGACTGGCCGAGCCGGACGTAGCCGAGGCCGACGTCGTTGAGCGTCCTGAGGTGCCGGGCGATCGCCGGGACGGCCTCGAAGAAGGCCAGCGCCTCCTCGATCGGCATGTCCAGCACCTCGGAGATGGACTTGCCCTTGTAGTGGACCTCCAGCGTCTCCCGGTTGTACCGGGCGCCGTGGCAGACCTCGCACGGCACGTAGACGTCCGGCAGGAAGTTCATCTCGATCTTGATGGTGCCGTCGCCCGAGCAGTTCTCGCAGCGGCCGCCCTTGACGTTGAAGGAGAACCGGCCGGGCAGGTAGCCGCGGACCTTCGCCTCCTGCGTCTCCGCGAAGAGCCGGCGCACGTGGTCGAACACCCCGGTGTAGGTCGCCGGGTTGGAGCGCGGGGTGCGCCCGATCGGCGACTGGTCGACGTGCACCACCTTGTCCACCAGGTCGGTGCCGGTGATCCGGGTGTGCCGGCCGGGCACGCTGCGGGCGCCGTTCAGCTCCCGGGCGAGGTGGGTGTAGAGGATGTCGTTGACCAGCGTCGACTTGCCGGAGCCGGAGACGCCGGTGATCGCGGTGAAGGTGCCGAGCGGGAAGCCGACCGTGACGTCCTTGAGGTTGTGCTCGCGGGCACCGTGGACGGTCAGCTGGCGCTTCTTGTCCCGGTCGCGGCGGCCCGCCGGGATCGGGATGGACCGCTTGCCGGAGAGGTACTGGCCGGTCAGCGACTCCTTGTTGGACAGCAGCCCCTTCAACGAGCCGGAGTGCACCACCTTGCCGCCGTGCTCGCCGGCGCCCGGGCCGATGTCGACCACCCAGTCCGCCGTCTTGATGGTGTCCTCGTCGTGCTCGACCACGATCAGCGTGTTGCCGATGTCGCGCAGCCGCACCAGCGTCTCGATCAGCCGGTGGTTGTCCCGCTGGTGCAGGCCGATGGACGGCTCGTCCAGCACGTACAGCACGCCGACCAGGCCGGAGCCGATCTGGGTGGCCAGCCGGATGCGCTGGGCCTCGCCGCCGGACAGGGTGCCGGCCGCGCGGTTCAGCGAGAGGTAGTCCAGGCCGACGTCGACCAGGAAGCGCAGCCGCTCGTTGACCTCCTTGAGGACGCGCTCGGCGATCTGCTTGTCCCGGTCGTTCAGCTTCATCGCGCCCAGGAACTCGGCGCAGTCGCTGATCGACATCGCCGAGACGTCGGCGATCGACTTCTCCTCGACGGTGACCGCGAGCACCACCGGCTTGAGCCGGGTGCCCTCGCACGTCGGGCAGGGCACCTCGCGCATGTAGCCCTCGAAGCGCTCGCGGCTACTGTCGCTCTCCGCCTCGGTGTGCCGGCGCTGGATGAACGGGACGGCGCCCTCGAAGCCGGTGCTGTACGAGCGCTCGCGCCCGAAGCGGTTGCGGTAGCTGACCTGCACCTGGTGCTTGTGCCCGTACAGCAGCGCCTTCTTGGCGCGGGCCGGCAACCCGGCCCACGGGATGTCGGTGCGGAAGCCCAGCTCCCCGGCGAGCGCGTCGATCAGGCGCTGGAAGTACTCCTTGGCGTGGCCCGCCGACCACGGGTGGATCGCGCCCTCCTCCAGCGAGCGCTCCGGGTCCGGGATGACCAGCTCCGGGTCGACCTCCATCCGGTTGCCCAGGCCCGAGCAGTCCGGGCAGGCGCCGAACGGCGAGTTGAAGGAGAACGAGCGCGGCTCCAGCTCCTCGAACGACACGTCGTCGTACAGGCAGTAGAGGTGCTCGGAGTACATCCGCTCGCGCTCCGGGTCGTCCTCCGCGAGGTCGACGAAGTCGAGCACGACCATGCCGCCGGACAGCCGCAGGGCCGTCTCCACCGAGTCGGTGAGCCGCCGCTTGGCGCTCTCCTTGACGGTCAGGCGGTCGATGACCACCTCGACGGTGTGCTTCTCCTGCTTCTTGAGCTTCGGCGGCTCGGCGAGCTGGATCGTCCCGCCGTCCACCCGGGCGCGCGAGTAGCCCTTGGACTGGAGGTCGGCGAAGAGGTCGACGAACTCGCCCTTGCGCTCGCGCACCACCGGGCTGAGCACCTGGAACCGGGTGCCCTCGGCGAGCTCCAGCACCTTGTCGACGATCGCCTGCGGCGACTGCTTGGCGATCGGGCGGCCGCAGTGCGGGCAGTGCGGCTTGCCGATCCGGGCGAACAGCAGGCGCAGGTAGTCGTAGACCTCGGTGATCGTGCCGACGGTCGAACGGGGGTTGCGGTTGGTGGACTTCTGATCGATCGAGACGGCCGGGGAGAGGCCTTCGATGAAGTCCACATCGGGCTTGTCCATCTGCCCGAGGAACTGGCGGGCGTAGGAGGACAGCGACTCGACGTAGCGGCGCTGGCCCTCGGCGAAGATCGTGTCGAAGGCGAGCGAGGACTTGCCGGAGCCGGAGAGGCCCGTGAAGACGATGAGGGAGTCGCGGGGCAGGTCGAGCGAGACGTTCTTGAGGTTGTGCTCGCGAGCACCGCGGACGATGAGGCGGTCGGCCACTGCTTCTGGCGCCTTTCTCCGGGGCGAGAGGACTTGCGGGGAGATGTGTGCTTCTTCCAGGATGCGGCAGCCAGCCTACTAGCTCAGACGTTCGAATATCGACCGTGTCCAGCGGAGTCCACCCGAACGAGTGAGAGCGCCCCTCGAACCCTCCGTACCCGGACCGAAAAAGGCCCTGCTCAGCGGTCGGATTCGGCGATAGCGTCAGCTGGTCAACGAGCGGAGCCCCCCGCGGGCAACGCGCCGTCTCCCACAGAAGGCCGATCCGATGACCGACCCGCAGACCGCCGCCGAGGCCGCCGCGCAGTACCTGGCCCTGGTCGAGGAGAGCACCCGGCACCTGCTGCACACCGTCGCCGAGCTGAAGCCCGAGGCCGTCGCCGAGCCCTCCGCCCTGCCCGGCTGGACCCGCGGTCACGTGCTGGCCCACCTCGCCCGCAACGCCGACTCCCTGGTCAACCTGCTGGACGGCGCCCGCACCGGCACCGACATCCCGCAGTACGCCAGCACCGAGGCCCGCGACCGGCAGATCGAGGAGGGCGCGCCCCGCCCGGTGGACGTCCAGCTCGCCGACCTGCGCGACTCCCGCGAGCGCTTCGCCGCGGCCGCCGCTCTGCTGCCCGCCGAAGCCTGGACGGTCGAGGTCCGCCACCGCACCGGCTACGTCTTCCCCGCCCACGACCTCCCGTGGAAGCGCCTCGCCGAGGTCGAGTACCACCACGTCGACCTGGACGCCGGCCACACCCCCGCGCACTGGCCGGAGGTCTTCGCCGTCACCGAGTTCCACAAGATCGCCAACAAGCTGCACGGCACCGCCCTGCCCGGCGTCGAGCTGGTCGCCGAGGACACCGGGGACATCGGCCTGATCGGCACCGGCGAGCCCGTCCTCACCGTCCAGGGCCCCCTCCGCTCCCTGCTCGCCTGGCTCTCCGGCCGCTCCGACGGCGCCGGCCTGCGGACCACCCCCGACACCGCCCTCCCCCAGCTTCCCCCGCTGGGCTGACGGCGCGAAGATGATCCTGAACCCCTTCACCGGACGAGGAGCGGACGCATGACGTACCACGGAGCGGTCAAGGTCGGCGGGCCGCCTGACGTGCGGGAGCTGGCGCACCTGATCATCACCAAGGTGGCCGTCGGCCCGTACGACAACAACGCCTACCTGCTGCGCTGCCGGGCCACCGACGAGCAGCTGCTGATCGACGCGGCCGCCGACGCCCCGGTGCTGCTGGAGACCGTCGGTGACGAGCTCGCCACCGTCGTCACCACCCACCGGCACCACGACCACTGGGCCGCGCTCGCCGAGGTGGTCGCCGTGACGGGGGCTCGCACCGCCGCCGGCGCGCACGACGCCGAGGGCGTCGACGTGCCCACCGAGCTGCTGCTCGCGGACGGCGACAAGCTGCGGGTCGGCGACGTGGAACTCACCGTCCGGCACCTGGTCGGGCACACCCCGGGCGCGATCGTGCTGATCTACGACGACCCGCAGGGCCACCCGCACGTCTTCACCGGCGACTGCCTCTTCCCCGGCGGCGTCGGCAACACCTGGGGCGATGCGGAGGCCTTCACGAGCCTCTTCCGGGACGTCAACGCGAAGATCTTCGACGTCCTGCCGGACGAGGCCTGGGTCTACCCCGGCCACGGCAGCGACACCACCCTCGGCGCCGAGCGCCCGCACCTCGACGAGTGGCGCGAGCGCGGCTGGTGACCTCGGCCTTCGGGCACCGGGCACCGGGCACCGGGCACCGGGCACGACGAGGCCCCCGCGACCCCTTCCGGGTCGCGGGGGCCTCGGCCGTCACGCGGGGATCAGGCGTCCAGCTTCTGGGCCTCGCGCTCGGCCCGTTCCTGCTTCTTCGAGGCGATCAGGCTGGTCACCGTGGTGACGGCCAGCACGACCACGATGACGCCCAGCGAGAGCGGGATGCCGATCTCCGGCACGTTCGCGCCCGCCTCGTGCGCCGCGTGCAGCACCAGCTTCACGCCGATGAAGCCGAGGATCACCGACAGGCCGTACGACAGGTGGACCAGCTTCTTCAGCAGGCCGCCGATCAGGAAGTACAGCTGACGCAGGCCCATCAGGGCGAAGGCGTTGGCGGTGAAGACGATGTACGGGTCCTGGGTCAGGCCGAAGATCGCCGGGATGGAGTCCAGCGCGAACAGCACGTCCGTGGTGCCGATCGCCAGCATCACGATCAGCATCGGGGTCATCAGCCGGCGGCCGTTCTCCCGGATGAACAACTTCGTACCGTGGTACGTGTCGGTGGACGGGAAGCGCCGCTCGATCGACTTGAGCAGGCGGTTCTCCTCGAACTCGTCCTCCTCCTCGCCGGCCCGGGCCTCCTTGATCAGCTTCCAGGCGGTCCAGATCAGGAAGGCGCCGAAGATGAAGAACACCCAGGAGAACTGGGTGACCAGCGCCGCGCCGCCGGCGATGAAGACCGCCCGCAGCACCAGCGCGATGATCACACCGAACATCAGCACGCGCTGCTGGTAGATCCTCGGCACCGCGAACTTGCCCATGATCAGGATGAAGACGAACAGGTTGTCGACACTGAGCGACTTCTCGGTGATGTAACCGGCGAAGAACTCACCGGCCGGCTGCGCGCCGGAGTGCCACCAGAGGAACCCGCCGAAGATCAGCGCCAGCACGATCCAGACCGCGGTCCAGATCCCGGCCTCCTTGATCGAGACCTCGTGCGGCTTGCGCCCTCCGATGAAGAAGTCCGCCACGATCAGTGCGATCAGCACACCGATCGTGGTGACCCACATGGTTACGGAAACGTCCACTACTGCTCCTCCGGCAGGTAGGCGAGACAGTCATCGTCACTGCCGGAGGTCTCTTCCGCCCGTCGGGCCCGCTCTCGGGGCATCCGCACGGACCAGCGCCCCGGGGCGCCACTCGTGGGCGCCCGTGATGACGGGGACAACTGCGGGGGAATACTCCCCTCCGCTGCCATCGAGAGTAACAGGAAGCCCAAGTAAAGGTAAAGAAGGTAAAGAACCGTCAGAGATGACGTCCGGGGCGCCCGTCCGGGATGCCGTCCGGGATGCCGTCAGAGGTACGGCTCGATCGCCGGCAGCAGGTCCCGGAAGGTCCGCCCCTTGGCCGGCGCGCCGATCGCCTGCATCTCCCAGCCGCCGGCCCCGTCACGGAACACCTTCGCCATGATCTGCCCGGTGTGCGGCCCTCCCCCGGCCAGCTCGTACCGGGCCAGCTCCTCGCCCGTGGTCTCGTCCACCAGCCGGCAGTGGGCGCCCTGCACCTCCGCGAAGGTCTGCCCGGTGTACGAGCTCACCGTGAACACCACCTGGGTGATGTGCGCCGGCACGTGCAGCAGGTCCACCAGGATCGCCTCGTCGTCCTCCGTGCCGGAGCCGCCCTCCAGGTTGTCCCCGGTGTGCCGGACGGAACCGTCCGTGCTCTCCAGGTGCTGGAAGAACACCACGTCGGACGGGGTCTTCTCGGCGTACAGGAGCGCCGACGCGTCCAGGTCGATCGTCCTGGTGCGGCTGCCGAACAGGCCCCGCTTCGGCGCGGCCTGCCAGCCGAGGCCCATCCGGACCACGGTCAACGCGCCGCCCGGCCCCTTCTGGAGACTGACCCGCTGTCCCTTGGCAAGGTTCACCGACACGGCGTTGTCCTCTCTACCCGGCCACGCGGTCGCTCCCCGCGCGGCGCCACGGTGGAACACCCCGTGCCGTCCCCCGGCTGAGGCCCCCTGTTGCTGTCGCACCACCCCGTCCCGAGGTCGATGCCGCAGGCCAGCCTAGGGCCTGCGGCACCCCGCACCTCCCGGCGGTCGCCGCATTGTGGCAAGGCTGAGACACCGCCGGGCTTGACCGGTGTCACACCGGCCCGGCCCGGCGGCCGCCTCGACCCGCCTCAGACCCCCGTCGGCCCCCTCAGCCCCCCTCAGCCCCCTCGGCCCCCTCGGCCCCCGCTCAGGCCACGCCGGCCTCCCGCATCTGGCGCAGCTCCCGCTTCAGCTCCTTCACCTCGTCGCGCAGCCGGGCCGCGACCTCGAACTGGAGGTCGGCGGCGGCCGCGTGCATCCGGTCCGTCATCGACTGGATCAGCTCCGCCAGCTCGGCGGCCGGCAGGCTCTCGCCCTGCTTGCGCTCCATGCCCAGGGCCGGCACCGGGGCCTTGCCCTTCCCGGCGGCCCCGCGGTAGCCGGTGGAGAGCAGCTCGTCGGTGTCCACGTCCTCGCGGGCGAGGGTGTCCAGGATGTCGCCGATCTTCTTCCGCAGCGGCTGCGGGTCGATCCCGTGCTTCTTGTTGTACGCCTGCTGCACGACCCGGCGGCGGTTGGTCTCGTCGATCGCCTTCTCCATCGACGGGGTGATCCGGTCCGCGTACATGTGCACCTGGCCCGAGACGTTTCGGGCGGCCCGCCCGATCGTCTGGATCAGCGAGGTGCCGGAGCGCAGGAAGCCCTCCTTGTCCGCGTCCAGGATCGCCACCAGCGACACCTCGGGCAGGTCCAGGCCCTCGCGCAGCAGGTTGATGCCGACCAGCACGTCGTACCTGCCCGCGCGCAGCTCGCGCAGCAGCTCCACCCGGCGCAGGGTGTCCACGTCGCTGTGCAGGTACCGGACCCGGATGTCCAGGCCGAGCATGTAGTCGGTGAGGTCCTCGGCCATCTTCTTGGTCAGCGTGGTCACCAGGACGCGCTCGTCCCGCTCCACCCGCGTGCGGACCTCGTGCACCAGGTCGTCGATCTGGCCCTCGGTCGGCTTGACGATCACCTCCGGGTCGATCAGACCGGTCGGGCGGATGATCTGCTCGACCTGGCCGTCGCCGCGGGACAGCTCGTACGGGCCGGGCGTCGCCGACAGGTACACCGTCTGGTCGATCCGCCCCAGGAACTCCTCCCACTTCAGCGGGCGGTTGTCCATCGCGGAGGGCAGCCGGAAGCCGTGCTCCACCAGGGTGCGCTTGCGCGAGGCGTCACCCTCGTACATCGCGCCGATCTGCGGGACGGTGACGTGCGACTCGTCGATGACCAGGAGGAAGTCCTCCGGGAAGTAGTCGAGCAGGGTGTTCGGCGGGGAGCCGGGCTCGCGGCCGTCGAAGTGCATCGAGTAGTTCTCGACGCCCGAGCAGGTGCCGATCTGGCGCAGCATCTCGATGTCGTAGGTGGTGCGCATGCGCAGCCGCTGGGCCTCCAGTAGCTTGCCCTGCTTCTCCTGCCGGGCGAGCGTCTCCTCCAGCTCCTTCTCGATGCCGGTGATCGCCCGCTCCATGCGCTCCGGACCGGCCACGTAGTGCGAGGCGGGGAAGACGTACACCGACTCGTCCTGGCTGATGATCTCGCCGGTGAGCGGGTGCAGGGTGTACAGCGCCTCGATCTCGTCGCCGAACATCTCGATCCGGACGGCCAGCTCCTCGTAGACCGGGAAGATCTCGATGGTGTCGCCGCGGACCCGGAAGGTGCCACGGGTGAACGCCACGTCGTTGCGGGCGTACTGGATGTCCACGAAACGGCGCAGCAGGACGTCCCGGTCGATCTCCTCGCCGACCTTGAGCGGGACCATCCGGTCCACGTACTCCTGCGGGGTGCCGAGGCCGTAGATGCAGGAGACGGAGGCGACCACGATCACGTCCCGCCTGGTCAGCAGCGAGTTGGTCGCCGAGTGCCGCAGCCGCTCGACCTCCTCGTTGATCGAGGAGTCCTTCTCGATGTAGGTGTCCGTCTGCGGGACGTACGCCTCGGGCTGGTAGTAGTCGTAGTACGAGACGAAGTACTCGACCGCGTTGTTCGGCAGCAGCTCGCGGAACTCGTTCGCCAGCTGGGCGGCCAGCGTCTTGTTCGGCGCCATCACCAGGGTGGGCCGCTGCAGCCGCTCGATCATCCAGGCCGTGGTGGCCGACTTCCCGGTACCGGTGGCACCGAGCAGGACGACGTCCTTCTCCCCGCCCTTGATCCGCCGCTCCAACTCGGCGATCGCCGCCGGCTGGTCCCCGTTCGGCTGGAAGGGACTGACGACCTCGAAGGGCGTCACTGACCGCTCAATACTCGTGATGGGTCGCACGAGTCCACCGTACGACCCACCACCGACAAGCGGTGCGGCTTCCTCAGGCCGCGTGCCCCTCGAACCTCATGGCGGGCTCGCGGGCCGGGTCGATGCGGACGACCGAGTCGAACGCGGCGGCGAGGCGTTCGATCAGCGGCAGGGTCGGATCGACACCGCTCTCCTCGATGCTCTCGACCGTCGCCTCGTCCAGCCCGGCCCGCTCCGCGAGTTCGGCGAGCGTCCAGCCGAGAGCGGATCGGCGGGCGTACACGGCCTCGGCCAACGCCATCCGCCGCCCGGCCGCCCGGTACTGCTCGCTCTCCCGATGCTCCGGCGGCACGACCCACCGCGTGTGATAACCGCTGCTCACCGCTGCTCCTCCCGGTCGTAGACGTCGTGGTCGGCGGCGGGCAGATGCTCGGCCTCACCCGCCACCGGCCATGCGTCCCCCCTCTGCTCCGCTAGGGAGCAACGCCCGGCCGGGGCGGGGGTTACGGGGTCAGGTCTTCGCGCTGTCGCGGGCGAGGGCGACCAGGCGGGAGATGGCGCGGAGGTACTTCTTGCGGTAGCCGCCGCGGAGCATGTCGTCGGGGAAGACCTGGTCGAAGGGGAGGCCGGAGGCGGTGATGGGGAGCTCGCGGTCGTACATGCGGTCGGCGAGGACGACCAGGCGCAGGGCGGTGGACTGGTCGTCGACCTGGCGGACGCCGCGCAGGCAGACGGCGGTGACGTCGTCGAGCAGCGCGCCGTAGCGGCTGGGGTGGACGGCGGAGAGGTGGGCGAGGAGGGTGTCGAAGTCGTCCAGGGAGGCGCCGGGGGTGCGGGCGGCGACGGCGTCGACGGCCGCGTCGGGGTAGGGCGGCGGGGCGTCCGGGAGGCCGCGGTGGCGGTAGTCCTGGCCGTCGATCCGCATCGGGCGGAAGTGCGCGGACAGGCCCTGGATCTCGCGCAGGAAGTCGGCGGCGGCGAAGCGGCCCTCGCCGAGCTTCTCCGGCAGGGTGTTCGAGGTGGCGCAGAGCTTGACGCCGTTGTCGACGAGGCGGGTGAGCAGCGTGGAGACCAGGACGGTGTCGCCCGGGTCGTCGAGCTCGAACTCGTCGATGCACAGCAGCGTGTGCTCGGAGAGGGTCCGGACGGCCTGCTGGAAGCCGAGCGCACCGACCAGGTTGGTCAGCTCGACGAAGGTGCCGAAGGCCTTGGGGCCGGGGGCGGCGTGCCAGAGCGAGGCGAGCAGGTGGGTCTTGCCGACGCCGTAGCCGCCGTCGAGGTACACGCCGGCCGGGCCGGTGGGCGCCGGGGCTGAGCGGCGGAACCAGCTGCGCTTGGGCGCGGAACCGTTTCCCCCGCCGAGGGTGGTGGCGAACTGCTCCAGGACCTGGACGGCCTCGTACTGGCTGGGCTGGTTCGGGTCCGGAATGTACGTCCCGAAGCTCACGTCGGAGAACCGGGGCGGCGGGACCATCTCGGCGACCAGCCGCTCGGCGGGCACGACGGGGCGGCGGTCGGCGAGCGCGATCGGGGAGCCGGCCGCGCTCGCGGCGGCTATGGACTCGGTCGCGGTGTCGGGGCGGGGGGCTGCTGGCACGTTAGTAGAGGGTACGCCTGGTGCAGAGCGCCTCGGGACGGCGGCCGGTGGAAGACTGAGGGCATGCAACAGTTGATCAGCCCGCTGGGCGAGCCGGTCGCCGACCCGGCCTCGCTGGAGTCGCTCGCCGCCGTCTACGCGTACCCCGACCAGGTGAATCGGGGGCGGCCCTGGCTGCGCGCCAACATGGTGGCCGGTCTGGACGGCGGGGCGAGGCTGGAGGGCCTCTCGGAGGGCCTGTCCGGGGACGCCGACAAGCGGATCTTCGGTGTGCTGCGCGCGCTGTCGGACGTGGTGCTGGTGGGCGCGGAGACGGTCCGCGCGGAGGGCTACCGGCCGGCCCGGGCCCGGGCCGAGTTCGCGGCGGCGCGGGCGGCGGCCGGGCAGGCCCCGGCTCCGGCGATCGCGATCGTGAGCCGCTCGCTGACCCTGGACCTGACCGCGCCGCTGTTCACCGCCCCGCTGGTCAGGACGGTGGTGATCACCACCGCGGACGCGCCCGAGGAGCGCCGCCGGGCGGTCGCCGAGGTGGCCGACCTGGTGCTCGCCGGGGAGGGGTCGGTGGACCTGCAGGCGGGCGTGTCGGCGCTGGCGGAGCGGGGCTGGACGCGGTTGCTGAGCGAGGGCGGCCCGCGGCTGCTGGGACAGCTGGCGGCGGCGGGTCTGCTGGACGAGTTGTGCCTGTCGCTGGCTCCGCTGATCACGGGCGGCGACGCGCCGCGCATCATCCGCGATGCGCAAATGCCTGACGTGCAGCGGATGCGGCTGGTCTCATTGATCGAGCAGAAAGGATTCCTCTTCACCCGCTACCTGCGTCCGCCGACCCCGTGACCGACGGGTCGTGATCCCGTTAATGCGATGCCGGGGCCCGGGGGCCGGCCACTGGAAGGGACTCACGTGTTCAAGACGGTACTGATGATCGAAAAGGCTCTCTCCGACGCGGACGTGGAACTCGTCACCACGCTCCACAGCGACGAGAAGGTCTCCTTCGTCGTCCTGATGCAGCCGCGCGGCAAGCAGGACGAGCTGCTGCGGGCGCTGGACGACGTGGCGCTCGGCCACCTCGACAAGGTGGTGCACGAGCACGACGAGTCCGAGTCCGGGCCGACCGTGGCCACCGAGTCGCTCGAACACAGCCTGCGCCACCTGCGCGCGGCCGGGGCCGAGGCGGTCGGCGAGCTGGTCGAGGAGAAGCCGCTGGACCGGCTGCGGACGGCGGTCGAGGAGCACCGCGCGGACGAGGTGGTGGTGCTCACCTCACCGCACTTCGTGGAGGAGTTCTTCCACCGCGACTGGGCCTCCCAGGCCCGGCACAAGGTGGGGGTCCCGGTGCTGCGGCTGTTCGCCAGCGACTCCTAGGGATCCCGGCCGGTGGTGCAGAATCGTCCTTGCGGTCCGCCCGCGAGGACGATTCCCCATCCCGTCCGCCCGACCATTCCGCCCCCGCCCTACGGAGCCCCGCCTTGAACGACGCCGCGCACGACCTGCACGCCCCGCACTTCATCGGCATCGGCGGCGCCGGGATGTCCGGCCTGGCGAAGATCCTCGCGGTGCGCGGCGCCAGCGTCTCCGGCAGCGACTCCAAGGAGTCCGAGACCGTCCTCGCGCTGCGCGCCCTCGGCGCGACCGTGCACGTCGGCCACGCCGCCGAGCACGTGCCGGACGGCACCAGCAGCGTGGTGGTCTCCAGCGCGATCCGCGCCGACAACCCGGAGCTGGCCGCCGCCCACGAGCGCGGCATCCCGGTGGTGCACCGCTCCGACGCGCTGGCCGCCCTGATGGGCGGCCGCCGGGCGCTGGCGGTGGCCGGCACCCACGGCAAGACCACCACCACCAGCATGCTCGCCGTCGCCCTCGGCGAGCTGGGCCTGGACCCGTCCTACGCGATCGGCGGCGACCTCGACGCGCCCGGCTCCAACGCCCACCACGGCGCCGGCGAGATCTTCGTCGCCGAGGCCGACGAGAGCGACCGCAGCTTCCACAAGTACGCGCCCGAGGTGGCGATCGTGCTCAACGTGGAGCTGGACCACCACGCCAACTACGCCTCGATCGAGGAGATCTACGAGTCCTTCGAGACCTTCGTCGGCCGGATCACCCCCGGCGGCACCCTGGTGGTCTCCGCCGACCACGACGGCGCCCGCGAGCTGACCGCCCGGGTGGCCGGCCGCGAGGGCCTCACCGTGGTGACCGTCGGCGCCGCCGAGGACGCCGACGTCCGGGTCCGCTCGGTGGTCGCCCGCGGCATGACCAGCGAGGTCACCGTCGAGCTGGACGGCGCCGAGCTGTCCTTCACCGTCTCGGTGCCCGGCCGGCACTACGCGCACAACGCGGTCTCCGCGCTGGCCGCCGGCGTCGCGCTGGGCGTCCCGGCCGCCGACCTGGCCAAGGCCCTCGGCGCCTACACCGGCGTGCGGCGCCGCCTCCAGCTCAAGGGCGCAGCCGGCGGCGTCCAGGTGATCGACTCCTACGCCCACCACCCCACCGAGATGACCGCCGACCTGGAGGCGATCCGGGAGGGCCTGGAGGGCGAGGGCCGGGTACTGGTGGTCTTCCAGCCGCACCTGTTCAGCCGCACCCAGCAGCTCGCCGAGGAGATGGGCCAGGCCCTGGCGCTGGCCGACGCCTCGGTGGTGCTGGACATCTACCCGGCCCGCGAGGACCCGATCCCCGGCGTGACCAGCGAGCTGATCATCGACGCCGCCCACCGGGCCGGCGCCGACGTCACCGCCGAGCACTCCTTCGCCGCCGCCCCCGCCGTGCTGGCCGGCCTGGCCCGCCCCGGCGACCTGCTGCTCACCATGGGCGCCGGCGACGTCACCAACCTGGGCCCCGCCATCCTGGAGGAGATCCGGGGAAGCGTGCAGCACCTCTCGAACGTTGCCTCCAACGTCTGACGTACCCCGACCGGGAGCCGTGATGAGCTACGAGATCGAGAAGACCGAGGCCGAGTGGCGGGACGAGCTGAGCCCCGAGGAGTACCACGTGCTCCGCGAGGCGGGCACCGAGCGCCCGTTCACCGGTGAGTACACCGACACCAAGACCGTCGGCATCTACGGCTGCCGGGCCTGCGGCGCGGAGCTGTTCAGCTCCGAGACCAAGTTCGACAGCCACTGCGGCTGGCCGTCGTACTACGCGCCGCTGGCCGGGGACCGGGTCCAGTACATCGAGGACACCACGCTCGGCATGCGCCGGGTCGAGGTGCGCTGCGCCCGCTGCGGCGGGCACCTGGGCCACGTCTTCGAGGGCGAGGGCTACGGCACGCCGACCGACCAGCGGTACTGCATCAACAGCGTCTCGCTGACGCTGAAGCCGGCCGAGTAGCGCCGGCCGGTCGCGCCGCGAGGGCCCGGGTTTCCGTACGGACGGACACCCGGGCCCTCGTCCGTCCCGGGCCGCCGGGACTCGGACCAGCAGGGTTCGGACCGCCGGGGCTCAGGCCGTCGGGGCGAAGCGGACCGGGAGGTGGACCAGGGCCCGGTGGAACGGGCCGGGGCGCCAGAGCAGGTCCTCGGCCGGGGTGGCCAGTTCCAGGTCGCTGAGCCGGCTGGTCAGCTGCTCGATCGCGGTGATCGCGATCAGCAGCGCCGGGTCACGGGCCGGGCAGCCGTGCGGGCCGGCCGCCCAGGCCAGGTGGGCGCTCTCGCCGCTGCGCAGCTCGGTGCCGTCGGTGGGCGGCGCGGCCTGCGAGTTGGCGGCCGCGTAGGAGACCAGCACCAGGGTGCCGGCTGGGATCTCCCGGCCGTGGAAGGTGATGTCGTAGCGCGGGTAGTGGGCGGAGAGGTTGGCCAGCGGCGGCTCGTGCCAGAGCACCTCGTCGATCGCCTGGTAGGCGGTCATCGCGCCGCCGATGAGGGAGCCGGCGTAGCGGGCGTCGGTGAGCAGGCGCAGCAGGGCGTTGCCGATCAGGTTGGTGGTCGGCTCGTGCCCGGCGATCATGGTGAGGGTGATCTGCCGGATCACCTCGTCGTCCTCCAGCCCGGCCGGGTGGGTGACGAACCAGGAGGTGAGGTCGTGCCGGGGCCGCTCGCGCCGCTCGGCGACCATGGCGGTGACCACCGCGACGAGGTCCCCGTACGCGACGACGGCCTTCTCGGTGGACTCGATCATCCCGGCGATCCCGGCGACCAGCCGGGCGCTGTGCTCCTCGGGCACACCGAACCAGGTGGTGAGGACGAAGGCCGGCAGCTGGCGGGCGTACTCGGCGATCAGGTCGGCGGTGCCGGCCGCCTCGAAGCGGTCGACCAGTTGGTGGGCGACCTCGGCGACCCGGCGCTGGAGCCGGTGCGGTTCGAGCAGGGCGAGGCCGTCGGTGATCACCGCGCGGTAGCGCGCGTGCACCTCGCCGTCGCTGAACAGGGCGGTCGGGCGGTAGCCGAGCACCGGCAGCAGCGGGTTGTCGGGGGCGACGGTGCGCTGCCAGGCGCGGGAGTCCTTGGAGAAGGTGTCGGTGTCGCGCAGCAGGTCCAGGGCGGCCTGGTAGTCGGTGACCAGCAGGGCCTCGACGCCGGGCGCGATCTCCACCGGGGCGACGGCCCCGTAGCGGCGCAGCCGGTCGTAGACCAGCTGCGGGTCGGCGGCGAAGACCGGGCCGTAGATCGGGGTGGGGCGGGTGTCGGTGGTCACGGGCGCTCCTCGGCGGCGGAGGCGGCAGGGACGGTCGCTACCTGGTCTGCGGGGTCGGGGGCGTCCGCGGGGGCGGCGGGCAGGCCGTCGAGGACGTGCTCGGCCAGCGCGATCAGCGCGTCCAGGCTGGCGCCGCGCTCGCGGGCGTCGCAGAGCAGCAGCGGGGTGGTGGGGTGCAGGTCCAGGTGGGCGCGCAGCACCTCGATCGAGTGGACCGGCGCGTCCGGGAAGCAGTTGACGGCGACGGCGTAGGGCAGGCCCTGCTCCTCGACCATGTCCATGATCTCGAAGGAGTCGGCGAGCCGGCGGGTGTCGGCGAGCACCAGCGCGCCGAGGGCGCCGCGGGCGATGTCCTGCCAGAGCGGGAAGAAGCGGCGCTGGCCGGGGGTACCGAACATGTAGAGCACGAGGTTGCCGGGCAGGGTCAGCCGGCCGAAGTCGACGGCGACCGTGGTGGTGGCCTTCTCGGGCAGGCCGGCCAGGTCGTCCACCGGCCGTCCGGTCTCGGTCATCGCCTCCTCGGTGTGCAGGGTGGCGATCTCGGAGAGGGTGCGGATGAGCGTCGTCTTGCCGACCCCGAACGGGCCGGCCACCACCAGCTTCATCAGCGTCTGGTCCCGGTCGGGCAGGTAGCCCACCCGGCTCGGCCGGTCGGCCGGGCTACCGGAGCGCACGGAGTCCAACGAGGAGCCTCTCGACGATGGAGCGGTCGGTCTGCTGGGCGCGCGGGATCGGCGCGCGGGCGCGCAGGCAGCCCGCCTCGACCAGATCGGCCGCGAGGAAGACGGTGGCGCTGACCGGCAGGCACAGGTGCGCGGCGGCCTCCACCACGGTCAGCGCGCCGGGGCGCAGCAGTTCCCAGAGCCGCTGGTGTTCGGGTTCCAGCTCGCGGGGCGGTTCGGTGCGGTCCGCGAACAGCACGGTGAGCCGGTCGAAGCCGGCGGTGCCGGGGCGGCTGCGGCCGCCGGTGGCCAGGTAGGCGGGCACCATCCGCCTGCGGGGTACGGCGGTCATGATCGGACGGTGGTGTCCTGCTGCCGGCTCGGACTCGCGAGGGCACGGCCCAGGGCGGCGACCTGCACCTGCATCTGGTAGGCCACGTTGCCGAGTTGGGCCTCCGGGGAGGTGAACACGGCGAGCGAGGTGTTCTCCCCGGCCGGGACGACGACGGCGTAGCCGAGGTCGGACTCGACGACGGTCTGGGCCAGCCGGGGCCGTTCGGTGTCGGTGAAGGCGCTGGTGAACGCGCGGGCGGCGGCGTGCACGGTGGCGGTCATCGCGGCGACCCGCTCGGCGGAGGCGCGGTCGAGCCCGTCGGAGGCTCCCTCGACGAGGCCGTCACCGGTGGCGATGACCGCGTGCAGCACCCCCGGCAGCTCCAGCAGCGGGGTCAGCACCCACGAGATCTCGTCGGTGGTGGTCGGGCTGGGCGTGCTGGTCACTGCTCGGCTCCTTCGGGGGTCGGGGCGGGCGGACGGACGGTGGTGCGGGCACCGGTGTCGCGGGCGGCCGCGGTCGGGCCGCTCCCGCCGGTCGGGCTGGATTCGCCGGTCGTGTTGGTCCCGGCGGCCGGGCTGGTCCCGGCGGTCGTGCTGGACTCGCCGGTCGTGCTGGACTCGCCGGTCGTGCTGGACTCGCCGGTCGTGCTGGTCCCGCGGGCGGCCTGTGCCACGGCGGCGCGGCCGGAGTCGGTGCCCTCCTGGAGCGCCTGCCAGTGGGCGGCGGCGCGCTCGGGCGTCCGCTCGGGGGCCCGGGCGGGCGGCTCGGCCGGTACGGCGGACGGCCTGGCGGCGGGCTCGGGGGCGCCGGGGCCGTCGGCGGTGACCGGTCGGCGGCGCCGCCGGCTGGGCAGGCTGGTGCCGTCGTCGACCGGGTCGGCGGGGCCGGCCGGCGCGTCGGGCACCGCGTGGATGGCGGGCGCGGGGTGCGGGCCCGGCTGGTTGTGCCGGTCGGCGAGCGGGGGCGGCCCGTCGCCCTCGTCGGCGTCGCGCATCGGCGGGACGGCCTGGACGGTGGGCGCGGGGGCCGGGCCGGCGCCGGCCCGCAGCGGCAGCGGGGTGAGCACCGACAGCGGCTGCTCGTCGTCGACGACGGTCACCAGCGCGGCCGGGATGCGCAGGATGGTGCGCATCCCGCCGTACGGCGAGGGCTCGATGTGGCAGGAGAAGCCGTACTGGCGGGCCAGTTTGCCGATCACCGCGAAGCCGGTCTTGGGCGGGTTGCCGAGTTCGGTGAGCAGGACGTCGGGCGGGCCGGCCAGCAGTCGGCGGGCCCGGCGCAGCTGGTCGTCGTCCATGCCGATGCCGCTGTCGTCGATGATCACCAGCGCGCCGCGGCCGCCCTGCTGGACGGTGACCGGGATGTCGGTCTCCGGGTGCGAGTAGGCGGAGGCGTTGGCGAGGAGTTCGGCGACGGTGATGGCCAGCGGCTCGGCGGCCCGGGCGACCACGGCGAGCCGCTGCTCGCGCAGGTGGTTGGCGACCTTGATCCGGGCGTAGCCGGGCACCCGGGAGAGCGCGCCGACCACCACTTCGGCGAGCGGCGAGTCGGTGCGGGCCAGGCCGGGCCAGGCTTCGCAGAGCACGGCGACGGTCTGGATCCGGCGCAGCGCGACCTCGTTGCGGAAGTCGACCTCCAGCAGCCGGGGGTCGTCGTTGTCGTGCTGGAGCTGCTGGACCAGGCTCTGGATCTGGTAGAGCAGCGTCTGGATCCGGGAGGTGGCGCCGCGCATGGCGGCGCGGGCGGCGGCGTCGACGCGTTCGCGCTCGTCGGTGAGGGCGGCGGAGGCGGCGTCCAGGACGGACTGCAGCGCCCGGACGGCCTCGGGGCCGACGGCCTGCGAGTCCAGCGGGCCGACCAGCGGGGCGTTGGCGTGGCTGAGCCGGACGGCGGTGGCGGCCACCCGTTCCTGGGCGAGGTGGCCGATCTCGGCGAGCAGGGCGGCGGTGTGCTCCTCGGCGACGGTGAGCCGCCGTTCGGCCTCCCCGGCCCGGGTGCTCGCGGCGGCGGCCCGCTGGTCGGTCTCCCGGGTGGTGTCCTCGGCGGTGCGGGCTCGGCTCTCGGCCTCCCGGGTGCGCTCCTCGGCGGCCCGGTAGCGGCTCTCGGCGTGGTGGGTCTCCTCGGTGGCGCGCCGGGCGGCCTCCTGCGCCTCGCGCAGTTGCTGCTCGGCGCGGGCCAGCCGGCCTTCGGCGGCGCGGGCGCGTTCCTCGCCGTGGCCGCGGGCGGTCTCGGCGGCGACCGCCCGGGTGAGGGCCCGGGCCCGGCCGCGGGCGAGCACGCCCGCCATCGCGGCGGCGACCAGCGCCAGGGCGATCAGCGCAATCTGCGCGATCTGCGTCATCGAAGTCCTCGGGAGTCCTCTGGGGGTCCTGGCTGGTCGGCTGCTGCCGGGCCGGGGGCCGGTGGTGGTCCGGCCGGGGCGCGGCGGGCGGTCAGTCCCGGGCGGCGGCGCGCGGGCGCGGGCTGCGGGCGGCGTCCTCGGAGAGTTCGCGGGCCACCTGGGCGACCTGGCCCATGGCCTCCAGGACGTTCGGCACCTCGGTGCCGTCCAGGTGCCGGTACTCGGCGGCGACGGTGAGCACCAGCCGCTCGGGCAGGCCGAGTTCGGGGTGGCGCTGCTCGGCGATCACCCGTCGGGCGGCGTCCAGCGCGGGGATCCCGGCGGTGTGCAGGGCGTGCGCGCGCTCCCGGACGTACGTCAGGTAGGCGATGTGGTGGCGGACGCCGTCGCGGTCGAGCACGGGGCCGTGGCCGGGGACGAAGATCTCGGCGCCGGTGGCCAGGATCCGCTCGCAGGCGGTGATCACGTTCTCCAGCGGGCCGGCCCAGTGCACCGGGTGGTCGCCGGGGTACTCGGGGGTCGAGCCGAAGATCACGTCGCCGGTGAAGACGGCGCGCTGGTACGGGAGGTGGACGATCAGGTCGCCGCTGGTGTGGGCGGCGGGCAGGCCGGTCACCTGCACCGGGTACTCCCCCACCCGCAGTTCCAGCTCGCCGGTGAAGACGGTGTCCGGGTGCACGGGGTCGGTGGCGGACCAGTCGAACCGTCCGAAGTGCTCTCTGAGGTAGCCGCCGAGCGGGGAGTCCGGGTCGCCGCCGACGACGAGGGCGTGCTGCTGCTGCGGGGTGGGCTCGTAGTGGATGTGCTCCAGCGCCTCGCGGGTGGAGATCACCTCGGCGTCCGGGACGACTCCGGCGCCCCACAGGTGGTCGCCGTTGGCGTGGGTGACGATCACCCGGTCGACCTCGACCCCGGCCGGCAGCAGGCGGCGGCTGGCGGCGAGGAACTCCCCGGCCAGGGTGGGGTCGTAGGGGGTGTCGATCCAGAGCGCGGTCTTCGCCGAGGCCAGCAGCCCGCAGTTGGCCAGGCCCCAGCCCCGCTTCGGGGGGAGCCACACGTACAGGTCCTCGGCAATCGCGCTCACGTTCGCACGGTTGATCGTCATGTGCGCGATTATGCCCAAAGCGTGTCAGGGGCGGGGCAAAACCTGTACGGCCGCCAGGAGTTACTGCCCCAGACTCTCCCGAGCTGTCCGGTTTCGCCCCCTGTGGTCGAGACCAATCGTCTCAACCGTCGGGACGACCCGTGGACACCTCGCCCCGGAATCCCGACGGGACGTCGGACCGGGGCGCGGGCAGGGTGCGGCAGACCTCGACCGTGACGTCGACGGTGTCCAGGCCTATCACCCGCCCCTCCACCGCGACGAATCCTTTCTCCCCCGAGCGGAAGAGCGCCGCCAGCGGGGAGTTGCGGCTCGCCGCGGTCAACGCCTCCACCGCCATCGCGGAGCCGAAGGCGAACACCCCGCAGAGCACAACGCAGGGCGCCTGCCGGGGCGTGCGGGTCACGAAGATGAAACCGTGGTCGCGGATCAGTTCCCCGGCCGGGTTGTACAGCGCCTCGAAGGTCATTGCGCCCCACCGGGCACGGGCCTCGTCCGGGTACTCGATGGCGAAATCCGGGAACACCGCGTCCAGCACGCCGCCGGAATAGGAGTTGACGCTCGGGCCCCCGATCGAGAACGTCGGCATCCGCGGATCCTGCGCACCGGCCACCACCAGTTCGATCGTCGCCTTCCGGTTGACCTTCCGCAGCAGGTCGGTGAGCCCCGCTATCGCCCTGGCCTCGGCCATCGGCATGAACAGCACGTTCTTCGGCCCGCGGCTGGTCAGCTGGCAGCCGTCCGTGGTGAAGGCGAACTCCGCGACCTCGATGCTCGGCGTGATGATCTGCACCCGGCTGTACGGCGCCAGCAGCGCCCGCAGGAAGCCGTAGCGCAGGAACAGTCTGGTCCGGGCGAGGGAGCGGGCCGCGAGGAAGCCGATCACGGCCGGAACCGATGCGATGAACACCTGGAGCAGGATCTCCATATCATCCCCACGGAGAAAGACTCGACCACGAACTGTGTGCCCTGGTTAAGTCCCCTCCGTGGCCGGAAATACCCCCCTCGCGGCAATTCCGACCATCAGGATTGCCACACCCGGCGTCACTTCAAGCGCTTGATCCCCTTGCGCTCCCCGGCGCACCGCTCGTACCCCAGCCACGCGTTGATCGCGAGCATCGGCGCATTGGTCTCGTCGTTGGAGGTGTACGCGCGCCGGTAGCCCGCCCCGGCCGCCAGGCGCAGCGACTCCAGCTTGGCCAGCTTGCTCAGCCCGCGCCCGCGGAACTCCCGGCGGCAGGCGGTGAACGCGGACCAGTAGCGGTCCACCCCGTCGGTCTGCGCCATGCTGAACGCGGCCGGTTCGCCGTCCACCACGGCGACGACGGTCAGTGCCCGGTCCAGGTCCGGCCGGGCCCAGTCGCCCCGCAGCCAGTCCTCGTACTCCAGGGCGTCCATCGGCACCTCGCCGGGCTCGTCCCGGACGGCGTCCGCCTCGACCAGGAACAGCGGGCGCGGATCGGCCGCCCAGTCGGCGGCCGGGCGCAGCTCGACGCCGGCCGGCCGTACGGGCGCCTGCGGCAGCGGCAGCGCCAAGTCCCGTCCGCCGAACTGCGCCGCGCGCCCGAGCTCGTAGCCCCGGGCGGCGGCGAAGGCCAGCGAGGCGGGCTCGTCGTCCAGCCAGGTGTGCAGCTCGCTCACCCCGTGCCCGGCCAGGTGCCGTTCGGCCGCGGCCAGCAGCGCGGTGGCCGCGCCGCGCCGCCGGAACCGCGGCAGCACGCTGCCGTTGGCGTATCCGACGCCGGCGGTCGTCGTCCCGAGCACCGCCGCACAGCGCACCGCGCCGACCACCCGGCCGTCCAGCTCGGCGACGAAGGTGCGGAAGTGCTCGCCCGGGCTCTGCCGGCCGTTCATCCAGAGCAGGGCCTCGGAGGTCATCACCAGGTGCTCGCGCCCGGCCCGGTGGGCGGCGGCCACGGCCTCGGCGTCGTCGGGGCGGAAGTCACGGATCGTCAAAGAAGTCATGGGTTCCCACGCTAGCCCCGCCTGCCCGTCCGGCGCCTGCGAATTTTCCCTCGCCGGTGCGCCTCACCTGCGGCAACGGCCCCGGCTCGGGACCAAAGTCCCTCACCCCCGCGGCGGCAAGCTCAAATAATGCTCTGAGAAGACCGGGCGGGGCTTGGCAGCCGCCCCACCCGGGGACATCCTCAGCAACACGGCCGCGCGGTCCTGGCGACGAAGCCCGCACCACCCGACGGCCTCCCCACCCGGCCCTCCGAAAGGGGGCGAACCGATGACCTCCCCTGCCCTGGACCTGCCCGGCTCCGCCACCCCGGCGCGGGGCGGCGCACCCCGCCTCGGCGTCGGCCTCGGCTGGCGCAGCGAGATCGACACCGTCGTCGAACGCCAACCCGGCCTGGACTGGGTCGAGGTGGTCGCCGAGAACATCTGCGCCGACCACCTGCCCGAGTCCCTGACGGTCCTGCTCGCCCGCGGCGTCACCGTCATCCCGCACGGCGTGGCGCTCGGCCTCGGCGGCGCCGACCTGCCCGACCCCGCCCGGCTCGCCAAGCTCGCCGGGGCGGCGCTCGCCCTCGGCTCCCCGCTGGTCACCGAGCACCTGGCGTTCGTCCGGGCCGGCGGCCTGGAGGCCGGCCACCTGCTGCCCGTCCCCCGCACCCGGGACTCGCTGCGGGTGATCGCCGAGAACGTCCGGATCGCCCAGGACCAACTCCCGGTGCCGCTCGCGCTGGAGAACATCGCCGCCCAGCTGGCCTGGCCCGACGACGAGCTGACCGAGGGGCAGTTCCTCGCCGAACTGGTCGAGCGGACCGGCGTCCGGCTGCTGATCGACGTCGCCAACCTGCACACCAACCGGGTCAACCTCGGCATCGACCCGGCCGCCGAACTGGACCGCCTGCCGCTGGAGGCGCTCGCCTACGTCCACATCGCCGGCGGCACCCTGGTCGACGGCGTCTGGCACGACACCCACGCCCACCCCGTCACCGAACCGGTGCTGGAGGTCCTGGCCGAACTCTGCGCACGGGTCGCACCACCCGGCGTCCTGCTGGAACGGGACGCCGCCTTCCCGCCGCCCAGCGAGCTGGCCGGCGAACTGGACGCCATCCGCCGGGTGCTGGAGGGGAGCACCCCGCGGACGGCCCCACCGGCCCCCCGCACCGAGCCCCGGGAGACCGCGGCGGGCGCGTGCCCGAGCGGCACCCGCGCCCGGCTGGCGCGGCGCCAGGAGGACCTGCTCGCCGCCCTGGTGGCCGGCGGGCCCGTCCCGCCCGGCTTCGACCCGGACCAGGTCCGCGCCCAGTCCACCGGCCTGGCCACCAAACGGCGGGACACCGTCGCCAAGGTGGCCCCCGAACTGCCCCGCCTGCTCGGCCGGCCGTACGGGCCGCTGTTCCTCGACTACGCCCGCCGGCACCCGCAGACCGGCGGCTACCGCACCGACGCCCGGGCCTTCGCCGCCTGGGCACTCGCCGACGGCGGCCCGCTCGCCGCCGACCACCGCCGGGCCCTGGAGCAGTGGCTCCACCCGGCCGCCGAGCGGCCGCCCGGCGCGTTCGCCCGCCTGCGCCGAGCCCTGCGGCACTGAGCAGGCACTGAGCAGGCGCTGAGCAGGCGCTGAGCAGGCGCTGAGCACCCGTCTTCACCGCACACCTTCGGGGGGAACCCGCCCATGTGGCACAACACCTACTTCGTCATCCCCGCCGTCCTGCTGGTGGCGGCCTCGCTGTACGCGTCCCGGACCAAGCATCGGGTCGGCCACGTCGCACACGTCCGGGGCCTGCCGGGCCGCGGCCTGCCGCTGATGGACACCGCCTTCCTGTCCGGCGGCCCCGGCCGGGTCTTCGACACCGCCCTGATCCGGATGCACCTCTCCGAGCGGGCCGTGATCAGCCGCGCCGGCCTGGTCACCCTCACCGGGCACAAGCCGTACGACGCCGTCGACCAGGCCGTCCTGGACGCCGTCGGCCCGGGCGGCAGCCGTGAACTCGCCCCGCTGCGCCGGGCCGTGATGCGCTCCGCCGCCGTGCAGGAGATCGGCAACCGGCTCGCCGACCGCGGCCTGATGCGCCGCCCCGAGCGGCTGCGGCGGGCCCGCACCGCCCGGCGGCTGCTCTGGCTCGCGCTGCTCGGCGTCGCCGTCTCGACCGTCCTCGCCCACGTGCTGGACGACGGCGGCGCCGGCTCCGACCGCCCCGCACCGTGGGTCCCGGTGGTGCTCCTGGTCTTCGGCGGGATGAGCCTGCTCGTCACCTGGCCGGTCAAGGGCCGGATCACCCCGGCCGGGCGGCGCCAGCTCTCCCTGATGAAGGTCGGCACGCCGTGGACGCCGAGCGCCGGCCTGTCGCCGAAGACGACCGGCGGCGTGCTGCTGGGCGCCCTCGCACTCGGCGGGCTGGCCGCCGCCGGGCTGGAGGACGACGAGCTGCAGTCCGCGATGCTGGCCGCGGCCGCCCAGGACGAGGCGATGAAGTCGGCCGCCGCGAGCTCCTACGCCGCCTCCTCCTCGACGGGCTCCTCCAGCAGCTTTCCCCCCAGCTCGTGCAGCTCGTCCGGGTCCTCCTGCGGGGGCTCCACGGCCTGGTGCGGCTCCTCCCACTCCGGCTCCTCCGGCTGTGGGGGAAGCAGCAGCAGCTGCGGATCCTCGTCCTCCAGCTGCGGCTCCGGCTCCAGCAGTTGCGGCTCCTCCTCGTCGAGCTGCGGGTCGTCCTCGTCCAGTTGCGGGTCGTCCTCGTCGAGCTGCGGTGGCGGCGGTGGCTGCGGCTCCTGACGTCACAGTTCGGTATCGCGGTCCGGGAAGCCGTTCCCCGCGCCGTCGGCCCAGGCATACAACAAGCCCATGTGGTTGCTGTTCCTGATACCGGCGTGCGTCGCGGCGGTCCTCTCGTGTCTCCGGCTGGTCCGGACGACCGCCACCGCCGACGCCCTGGCCGAGGCGGACGGCCTGCGCCCGCCCGAGGCCGTCGGGATCGGGCTGTACGAGACGGCCTACCTGGCCGGCGGCCCGGACCGGGTGGTCGAACTCGCCCTCGTCCTGATGGCCGGCCGGGGCCGGCTGCACCTGGCGCACACCGGCTGGACGACGGTGGTCGACCCCCGGGGCCGCAGCCGCCTGGAACGCGCGGTCATCGTCGCCGTCGGCCCCGACGGCCAGTGCCGCACCGACGGGCTGCGCCGGGCGATGGCCGAGCACCCGACCGTCCTGGAGATCGGCGCCCGGCTCTCGCTGGCCGGCCTGGCCACCCCGGCCCTGGTCCAGCGCAGCACCGTCCTGGTGGTCCGGCAGGTACGGCACGCGCTGCTGCTGACGCTCCTCCTGCTGGCCGCCGCGCTGGCCCTCACCGGCTTCACCGGCGGTGACACCGTCGCCCCGCTCGCCTGGTTCTCGCTGCCGCTGGTGCTCACCTCGGGCACCCTGCTGATGGCCCGGGTCGACGTCTACCCCTACACCCGCTGGGCGTCCCCGGTCGGCCAGGAGGTGCTGCGCGAGGTCCGCCCGGCCCGCCAGCACGGCCTCGCCGACGACGAGGAGCGCGAACTGCTCACCGCCGTCGCCATGAACGGCCCCGCCGTCCTCCCCGACCCCCGCCTGCGCGCCGCCCTCCGCCCCCACCGGACGTGACACGCGAAACGGGGCCCGCCGAAGCGGACCCCGTTCACCGATCCCGCGGAACTCAGGCCAGGCCGTTGAGCAGCTCGCTGACCGGCTTGCGGCGGCCGGTGAAGAACGGCACCTCCTCGCGGACGTGCAGCCGGGCCCGGGAGGGGCGCAGGTCGCGCATCAGGTCGACGATGCGGTGCAGCTCGTCCGCCTCGAAGGCGAGCAGCCACTCGTAGTCGCCGAGCGCGAACGAGGCCACCGTGTTGGCCCGCACGTCCGGGTAGCCGCGGGCCATCTGGCCGTGCTCGGAGAGCATCGCGCGCCGCTCGGCGTCCGGCAGCAGGTACCACTCGTAGGAGCGGACGAACGGGTACACGCAGACGTAGTCGCGCGCGCGCTCGTCGGCGAGGAACGCCGGGATGTGCGACTTGTTGAACTCGGCGGGGCGGTGCAGCGCCATGTTGGACCAGACCGGCTCCAGCTGGCGGCCGAGGCCCGTGCGGCGGAAGCGGTTGTACGCCTCCTGCAAATCGTCCGAGTCCTCGGCGTGCCACCAGACCATGAGGTCGGCGTCCGCGCGCAGACCGGACACGTCGTACGTGCCGCGCACCGTGACGTCCTTCGCGGCCAGCTGGGCGAACAGCTCGTCCACCTCGGCGGCCAGCGCCGTGCGGTCCTCGGGCAGCGTGCCCTTGAGCTTGAACACCGACCACATGGTGTAGCGGATGACCTGGTTCAGGTCGCGCGCCTTCTTCTTCTCGGGCTGCTGCTCCGGCTGCCGCTCAACGGTCTCAGTCATGCGCCCATTGTCCTCTCCGTGGAACCTTCCCCGGTTGCAGGGGTCAACAGTTTGTCGAGGGCCGCCACCGCGGCGGCCGCCGAGCCGATGCAGGCCGGAATGCCGACCCCGTCGTACGCGGCGCCGCACAGCGCCAGTCCCCCCACCCCGGCGGCCGCCGCCCGAATCCGGGCCACCCGGTCCAGGTGGCCCACCGGGTACTGCGGCAGACCCGCCCGGAAGCGCGAGACGGCGGTGTCGTACGGCCGGGCGGTCAGGCCGATCGCCTCCCCGAGGTCCGCCAGCGAGCGGGCCACCAACTCCTCGTCCGGCAGCTCCAGCGCCTCCTCCTCCCGGTAGCGGCCCAGCGAGGTGCGCAGCAGGAACGCGTCCGGGGCGGAACGCTCCAGCCAGCCCCACTTGTTGGAGGAGAAGGTCGACGCCTTGATCCGCCGCCCGTCCACCGGCGGCACCAGGAACCCGCTGCCGGCCGGCGGCTCCGCCAGGTCGGCCCGGCGGAACGCCAGGGTCACCAGCGCCATGCCCGCGTACTCGACGGCGTCCAGCTCGGCGGCCGCCGCCGGCGCGTCCGCGCGCAGCAGCCGGGCCGCGGCCGGCGCCGGGACGGCCAGCACCACGGCGTCCGCGTGCAACACCTCGCCGCCGCCGGTCACCACCCGCCAGCCCCCGGGGGTGCGGTGCAGCCCGTCCACCGACGTGCCGGTGCGCAGGTCCACGCCCGCCTTCCGGCAGGCGGCGGCGACGGCCTCCGGCAGGGTGCCGAGCCCGCCGCGCAGGCCCTGGAACACCGGCGTGCCGACCACCTTCGGCCGCGAGGCCAGCTCGTGCACCCCGTCGACCAGCGAGCCGCCGCCCCGCGCGATCGCCAGCAGCTGCGGCACGGCGGCGCGCAGCGAGATCTCCTCGGCCCGCCCGGCGTAGACGCCGCCCAGCAGCGGCTCGACCAGCCGGTCCACCACCTCCTGGCCCAGCCGGTCGGCGACGTAGCGGCCGATCGCCACGTCGTCCCCGACCTCGGTGGCGCCCTCGTGCCGGGCCCGCTCCAGCCCCTCGGCGGTGAGCACCCCGGAGGCCGCCAGCGCGTCCAGATCGCCCGGGACGCCCATCACCTGCCCGCCCGGCAGCGGGCGCAGCGCGCCCCGCGTCCAGATCGAGGCCTTCGCGGTGGTCGGCGGCTCCAACTCCTCGCCCAGCCCGACCGCCCGGGCCAGCTCCACCGCCTCCGGCCGCCGCGCGAGCATCGACTCGGCCCCCAGGTCCACCCGGACCCCGCCGACCTCGCCGCCCCGCAGCTTCCCGCCGACCCGCTCCGACGCCTCCAGCAGCGTCACCCGCGCACGCACCGGCCCCCCGGCGGCCCCGCTCAGAAAAGCGGCCGCAGCCAGCCCCGCGATCCCACCACCGACGACGACGACCTGTGCATCCGACATGCCTCGCATTCTCGCAGGTCTTTACACCGGGCCCTCAATCCGCTGCACGCCGCCCGCTCGGCACCAGCCCGTCCAGATCGATCGTGATCGGGAACGGCACCGGGCGTTCGAGTTTGCCGCGGAAGGTCCCGGCCGGGACGTAGGAGGACGTCGCCGGCTCCAGCTCGAAGACGTGCACGACCGGCAGGCCGTCCTCCTCCTCGACGATCCAGTAGTGCGGGATCCCGGCCTCGGCGTACTTGCGGACCTTGACCGTACGGTCGCGGTGCGCGGACTCCGGGGAGACGACCTCGACCACGAGCGGGACCTCGCCGGGCGCGAACCAGGTCCGATCGGGGTCGAAGTCCGCGTCGGTGACCAGCACATCCGAATCCAGGCGGCTGCGCCGGTCCAGCGTGATCGTCATGCCCCCGGTCGCCCGCTGCCCGGCCGGCACCAGCCCGTCCAGTGCTGCGGTCAGCTGCGACCCGACATGGCTGTGCCAGAACGACTGGGGCCTGCTGCGGAACACCAGGGCGCCGTCGATGAGTTCGGTGTGCTTGGGCGCATCGGGCAGGTGGTCGAGGTCCTCGGCGAACCAGCCTTCGACTCGGGGTGCGTACATCCACTCCGGCAGCTCATCCATGGCCCCAACGTAGCGGATCGGGCACACCCCGTAAGGTCGGTCCATGGAACCGATCGTGGTGAGTGCGTGTCTGGCCGGGGTGCCGTGTCGGTACGACGGGCGGGCGAAGACCTCGCCGGACGTGGTGGGGCTGGTCGAGGCGGGGCGGGCGGTGGTGGTGTGCCCGGAGGGGGCGGGCGGGCTGCCGACCCCGCGCCCGCCGGCGGAGATCCTGGGCGGGGACGGGGCGGACGTGCTGGACGGGCGGGCCCGGGTGGTGGACGCGACGGGCGCGGACTGTACGGCGGAGTTCGTGGCCGGGGCCCGGGCGGCGCTGGCGGCGGCCGAGGCCGCGGGGGCGCGGCGGGCGGTGCTGATGGCGCGCAGCCCGTCGTGCGGCTGCGGGCGGGTGTACGACGGGACGTTCACCGGGGAGCTGCGCCCCGGGGACGGGGTGACGGCGGCGCTGCTGCGACGGGCGGGCATCGAGGTTGTCCGGTCCGCTGCCGAGCTGTGATCGAGTCGCGACCTTCCGGCGGGGTCCGCCCGGGGCGTTCCTTCGTCCAATGGGGAGATCTCACAACGGACTTGGGGAGGGCTTCGGAATGGGGAGACGGGCAGGGGCGGGGGCGCTGGCGGTAGCGACCGCGGGCGTGCTGCTGGTCGGGGCGTGCAGCGCAGGCGGTGCGGGCCGGGCGGGGGAGGCGGCGAAGGCGGACGCCGTCGCCCCGGCGGCACCTGCGGCACCGGCGGCCGCACCGAGCGCCGCCGGGACGGCGCCGGCGGCGGGGGCGAGTGCCCAGCCGGTCGCGGACAACCGGCTGATCGCGTACACCGCGCAGTTGACGCTGCGGACCGGGGACGTCGCCCAGGTGCTGGCGAAGGCCCGGGAGTTGACGGCGGCCGCGGGCGGCTACGTCGCCGCCGAGTCGGTCTCCGGCGCGGTGGAGGGCGGGCCGGGGAGCACGGCGGGGGGCGAGGCGGGCGGCCAGCTGACGCTGAGGATCCCCTCCGCCGCGTACCAGCAGACGCTGGACCAGCTGGCCGCGCTGGGCCAGGTGGTGTCCCGTAGGAGCCAGGCGGACGACCTGACCCAGCAGGTCGCGGACGTGGCGAGCCGGGTGCAGACCCAGCAGGCGAGCGTGGAGCGGGTGCGGGCCCTGATGGGGCAGGCGAAGTCGCTGAGCGAGGTGACCACGCTGGAGGCCGAGTTGAGCCGCCGGGAGGCCGATCTGGAGTCGCTGCAGAAGCAGCAGAAGGAGCTGGCCGGCAAGACCTCGCTCTCGACCGTCACGCTGGACGTGCGCCGTACGGCCGCCTCGCCGACGCCCACCCCGGCACCGCCGAAGGGTGGCGGCGAGGGCTTCGGAGCGTCGGTCGGCTCCGCGCTGGGCGGCGGCTGGCACGTACTGGTGGCGATCGTGCGCGCCCTGGCGGTGGGGCTCGCGGCGGTGGCGCCGTTCCTGCTGGTGCTGGGCGCCCCGGGGGCGCTGCTGTACCGGCTGTGGCGCCGGCGCCGCCCGGCGGCCGCGCCGCCCCCGGAGTCCGGCCCGCAGGAAGAGCCCGCGGAGGACTGAACGAGGACTGAGCGAGGACTGGGCACGGCGGGCTCCCTCCCGGTCGGGAGGGAGCCCGCCGCCGGGGTCAGCGGGCGCTGGCCTCGTGGACGAAGGCGACGAGACGGGAGAGGGCGTCCGGGTCCATGGACGGCAGGACACCGTGGCCGAGGTTGAAGATGTGGCCGCTGGCGCCGAGGGCCTGGGCGGCGTGCAGCACCTCGCGGGCCTTGGTCTCGACGACCTTGGTGGGGGCGAACAGCACGGCCGGGTCGAGGTTGCCCTGGAGGCCCTTGCCGGGGCCGACCCGCTCGGCCGCGACGTTCAGCGGCACCCGCCAGTCGACGCCGACGATGTCCGCGCCGGCCTGGCCCATCAGGCCGAGGAGTTCGCCGGTGCCGACGCCGAAGTGGATCCGCGGCACGCCGTAGGAGGCGACGGCGTCGAAGACCTTGGTGCTGGACGGCATGACCGAGCGGCGGTAGTCGTCGGGGGCGAGCGAGCCGACCCAGGAGTCGAAGAGCTGGACGGCCGAGGCGCCGGCCTCGATCTGCACCTTCAGGAAGGTGGAGGTGATGTCGGCGAGCCGGTCGACCAGGGCGGCCCACAGCTCGGGCTGCCCGTACATCATGGCCTTGGTGTGCTCGTGGTTCTTGGACGGGCCGCCCTCGACCAGGTAGCTGGCCAGCGTGTAGGGGGCGCCGGCGAAGCCGATCAGCGGGGTCTCGCCGAGTTCGTCCACCAGCAGGCCGACGGCCTCGGTGATGTAGGGGACGTCGTCGGGCTCCAGCGGGCGCAGCCGCTTGAGGTCCTCGGCGGTGCGGATCGGGTCGGCGATGACCGGGCCGACGTTGGGCTTGATCTCGACGTCGATGCCGACGGCCTTGAGCGGCACCACGATGTCGCTGAAGAAGATCGCCGCGTCCACCTTGTGCCGGCGGACCGGCTGGAGGGTGATCTCCTTGACCAGCTCGGGCCGCATGCAGGACTCCAGCATGGGGATGCCCTCGCGGACCTTCAGGTACTCCGGCAGCGAGCGGCCGGCCTGGCGCATGAACCACACCGGGGTGTGCGGCACGGGCTCGTGCCGGCAGGCGCGCAGGAACGCGGAGTCGTGCGCGGCGCCGCGGCGCGCGGGGGTGGGCCGGCCGTCGGGGGTGGCCGCCGTGGTGTCTGCCGTAGTCTCGCTCACGGTCCAAATCTTCGCATGCGCCTCGGGGCGCTCTTCCCGGCCGGTCTCGTCGGTTCCTCCAAGATCTGGCCGGGTTTGCCGTTCCGGCACGCCGCTCGGACGGAAGTTGCGGCCTTAACCGCGGTTTTCGACCTAGTCTTCGGGTCATGGCAGCGGTCGGCGGGCACCCCGCGCAGGGTGGCGGAGCAGGTGGCGGAACAGGTCGGGAGGGGGCTCCGAGCGAGTTCCGGGCCGCCGTGGAGGCCCTCGACGGCGCCCGGCTGCGGCCCGAGATCCAGCTCTCCCCCGCGCCGGCCCCGCGCCGGCTGGCCCCGTACGCGTTCGCGGTGACCGCCTCGGTGGAGGTGGACGGCGAGGAGCTGGCGGACGGCCGGCTGGTGCTGCTGTACGACCCGGCCGGGCAGGAGGCCTGGAACGGGGAGTTCCGGGTGGTGACGATGACCCGGGCGGAGCTGGAGCCGGAGATGGCCGGCGACCCGATGCTCTCGGAGGTCGGCTGGGCCTGGCTGCTGGACTCGCTGCAGGCGCACGGGGCCGGGTACGCGGAGCCGTCCGGCACGGTGAGCCACTGCGCCTCGCAGTACTTCGGCGGGCTGGCGGACCGCCCGTCCTCGACCGAGATCGAGATCCGGGCCTCCTGGACGCCGGCCGACGGCCGGTTCGAGCGGCACCTGGCGGCCTGGGGGGACCTGCTGTGCATCAGCGCCGGCCTGCCGCCGGCCGCGCCGGCCCCGCAGGCGCCGGCCGATGTGCCGTCACTCGGTGGGGTGGTCCCGATGCCCGCGCGGCGGCGTCCTCGTTCGCACTGAGGAGTGGCGCCCCGGGCCGGGCGGCCCCGGCGGCCCCGATGCCACCCCCAGGGCTGACGGAGTGTGACTTCGATCCCGCTCTGGGTCAATTAACCGGTTGAAACCGACCGATCAGCACCAGATCTGATCGATTTTGTGCGAATTCAGGACGGGTCGCATCACTCATATGCGCGATTTGTCCGTATTGTTACTCACTAGATCGTGATCTTTCGCTAAAGCCGGGCACGGTAGCTGCCGAAGCAGACTGTGACCCTTTCCGAACGCGGAACACTCCGACCGCCCCCTCGGGGTTCCGTCCGCCACTCCCCGCAGGAGGCCTGGTGTCGGTCCTTCTTGAGCACCCCGCAAACGTGGTCGCCTACCGGCCGACCAAGCCCACCGCCATGGTGGTCATCGCCGATCCCCGTGTCCGAAACACCGTCACCCGCCATCTGTGGGCGCTCGGCGTCCGAGACGTGATCGAAGTGTCCTCGATCGCCGAGGCCCGCCCCCGGGTCTCCACCCCGCGCGACATCTGCGTCGCCGACGTACACCTGCCGGACGGCTCCGGCCTGACCATCCTCGCCGAGACCCGCGCCGCGGGCTGGCCCAACGGCCTAGCCCTGTCCGCCGCCGACGACATCGGCGCCGTGCGCAGCGCGCTGGCCGGCGGCGTCAAGGGATACGTCGTCACGGGCACCCGCACCAACGTGGCGATGCCCGGCCGCCCGGGCCTGCCGCTCGGCGCCGCCGGGCTGGCCGGGCGGATGCGCCGCCCCGGCATGCCGGGCATGCCGGGCGCCGTGGGTGCGCCGGGCGCCCACGGAACCCACGGAGCCCCCGGTGCGCCCGGTGCGCCGGGCACGCAGCAGTCCGCCTACCGCGAGCTGTCGGGCCGTGAGGTCGAGGTGCTGCGGCTGGTCGCCGAAGGACAGTCGAACAAGGCGATCGGGGTGGCGATGGGCCTGTCGGCACTCACCGTCAAGAGCCACCTCGCCCGGATCGCCCGCAAGCTGGGCACCGGCGACCGCGCCGGGATGGTCGCGGTCGCGCTGCGCACCGGCATCATCCACTGAGTCCTCGGACGGCCCCGCCACGGCGGCCGAGGAGGAACGTTTCCTCCTCGGCCGCCGTAGCCGTGCCCCTCGGCCACCGCCCGGGCCCCGTGGCATAGTCACGGACCCGGTCTGACCAGTCCGACAACACTCCCGGCCGCGAGGACCGTCGTACCCTTGGTGGGTGACCGACGCCGTAGCAGCCATCCCAGAAGAAGCAGCCCCGGTCCCGCTCCTCGAACCGAAGGAGGGGATCCCGCCCGTCGTGGCGGACGAGCAGGCGCTGGCCGCCACCGTCGCCGCCTTCGCCGGGGGCACCGGACCGGTCGCCGTCGACGCCGAGCGGGCCTCCGGCTACCGCTACGGCCAGCGCGCGTACCTCATCCAGCTGCGCCGCGCGGGCGCCGGCAGTGCGCTGATCGACCCGATCGCCTGCCCCGACCTCAGCGGCCTGGGCGATGCCCTCGCCGACACCGAATGGGTGGTGCACGCGGCCACCCAGGACCTGCCCTGCCTGGCCGAGGTCGGTATGAGACCCCGGCAGCTGTTCGACACCGAGCTGGCCGGGCGGATCGCCGGCTTCGCCCGGGTCGGCCTCGGGCCGATGACCGAGAGCGTGCTCGGGCTGAGCCTGGCCAAGGAGCACTCCGCGGTCGACTGGTCCACCCGCCCGCTGCCCGAGCCGTGGCTGCGCTACGCCGCTCTGGACGTCGAGGTGCTGGTCGAGCTGCGCGACGCACTCGAACAGGAGCTGGACGCCCAGGGCAAGCTCGGCTGGGCGCTGGAGGAGTTCGCGGCGATCGCCGCCGCACCGCGCCCGGCACCGCGCACCGACCCGTGGCGCCGCACCTCGCAGCTGCACAAGGTCCGCCGGCGCCGCCAGCTGGCCGTGGTGCGCGAGCTGTGGCTGGCCCGGGACCGGCTGGCGCAGGAGCGCGACGTCTCGCCGGGCCGGGTGCTCTCGGACGCCGCGATCGTCAACGCCGCGCTGGCCATGCCGCTGAACATCGCCGCGCTGCAGGGCGTCCAGGGCTTCGGGCCGCGGGTCCACCGGCGCCAGCTGGAGCAGTGGCTGGCGGCCGTCCAGCGGGGCCGGGAAGTCCCGGAGAACCAGCTGCCGCCGGCCTCCGCGCCGCACGACGGGCCGCCGCCGCCGCGGGCCTGGGCCGAGAAGGACCCGGTGGCCGCCGCCCGGCTGTCCGGGGCGCGCGCCGCGGTCGCGGACCTCGCCGAGCGGCACAACCTGCCGGCCGAGAACCTGATCACCCCGGACCTGGTGCGCCGGGTCTCCTGGGAGCCGCCGGCCGATCCGGCCGCCACGGGCGTGGCCGCCGCACTGCGCCGGCTCGGCGCCCGGCAGTGGCAGGTCGACCTGGTGGCGCCGGTGATGGCCGCCTCGTTCGCCGAGGCCGCGGCCGCCCAGGACTGACCTGGAGCGCCGCCGAAGGGGGCGCCGTCCTTGTGACGGCG